>JAPPBT010000064.1 GCA_026702745.1 Gemmatimonadota bacterium | reverse complement strand
ACACGGTGTTCCCGATCGACCGCCTCGACGAGCTGGCCGCTGACGGCACCATCGTCCGGGTCCTCGGCGTCGAAATTGACCAGTTGACTGGGATGGAAGGCCTTCATAATGCGCTTGCCCAGCATGGCGGCCATTTCGTGGGTTTTCATCTTGCGGTGCAGCGCGACCGCGCACATGAGCTCGATATTCTCCTGCTTTACCCCGTAACCGTAAAGCATGTCCAGCAGCGTCTCGATGGCGAGCTGTCGGATGTCGGGCGGCGCGGTAGCCGGAAAGGGTTGGCAGTTGTCGTCGAAGGCGATCAGAACCCGGCTGTTCGCGTCGACGATTTCTTCGAGGGGCGGCATGTCCAGTGGGGATTCGAAGGCCGCCCTGACCCGGTCCGGAATGTCTTTGTTCGGAATGCCCGGCAGCGGCGGCGGCGGAAAGAAAACCGACCCCTCGTCGGGCAGTTCGGCGTGGATGATGTTGTTTCCGGAATAGGTAAGGTATTTCATCGCGCACTCCGCGTTTCGGGAACATCCTTCAGCCAGCAGGAGATCTGGAAGAAAAGTCCTGCGGCCGTCCGCCCGGCCCGATAGCAGTTTGGTCAACGGTCGGGTTCTTTTAAAGCCGGGTTCAATCATTATAGACGCGGATATTCATGGTATCAACCGATTAATCGCGCGTTCGATTCGAACGCTAACGCCGTGACCGGTACCGGTTATCGGCCCCCATCCTCAACACCAGGGAGTACGAAATGTCGATATTCGACCGCAGCCTGTCCCGAAGGGGATTCATGAAAACCGGAATGGCCGCGACGGCCGCGACCGCCGCGACGGCCGCGACGGCCGCGGGAAGCCTTGCCGGTATGCGCAGCACCCACGCCGACCAGGTCGCCCATGCCACCTTCGCCGCCCACAACGCCCAGGCTGATCAGGAGAGCCGCGACCCGGGCAGCGATGAAGACCCCTACCTGACTCTACGGAACACGCCCACGCCCCTCATCATGGACGCGCTGACCCGGCTCGGTTACGACCGCGCCCGCATGGCCATGTCCCGCGCCGTGCGTCCGATGTTCATGGCCAGGGGCACCATCGCCGGCCCGGCGGTGACGACGAAATACGAAGAAAGCGACATACCGACGACGAGGGACGATATTCGGGCCCATGTATTCCGTCCGGTCGATGAGGCCGGGCCCGGGTCGATCTGGGTCACGGCCAGCGGCACCACGGAAATTCTCAGCATGTTCGGCGACGTGATCGTGCTCTCCTGCAGGCAGCAGGGCCTGGCCGGGCTTGTAACCGACGGCGGCTGCCGCGACATCGAGGGAATGGAAGAGGTCGGATTGCCCGTCTACGCGGCGGGCACCTGCCTCTACGGTCCGGGTTCGGTCATCCGCCCGGTGGCCGCCAACGTGCCCGTGACCTGCGGCGGGATCGAAATCTCGCCCGGCGACGTGGTCGCCGCCGACGTGAACGGCGTAATGGCCTTTCCAAGCGACGCGTTGACGGACGTTGTTCAAAAGATTGGCGAGCTGGAAGAGAAGGAAACCCGTTCGCGCCGGGCTATCGAAGAAGGCCTGCCGTTGGAGACGGCGTACGAGTTCTAGGCAGTAGCCCGTCAAACCGGAACGCATGGCCCCGGTCACGGCATTCGGAGCCCCGGTCAAGGCAATCGAAGCGCCGGTCATGGCAATCGAAGCGCCGGTCACATCCCGGTGGACTTCCAGGGCGATTCCGGGTTATATTGCTCGTTGGTATTCAGTTCGTTCATGCAGATCGATCCGCAACAGTCATAGGGGTCAATGGGCATGGCCGAGGGGAACCTCCACCGGAGTAAACAGACTTGAGGACGTCACGAAGGATTGGCTTCATTCTGTGCATGGTCATCGCTGCCGCGGTTACGGGTTCCACCCATGGTCAGGGCGCGGAATTCGCCTTCCACGGCGGCCAGGCCGTCGAAGAATACGAGCGGGGCGGGGGCGGCAGCCTGGTCGTCAACCTGCCGACCGGCATCCGGACCGTTCACATCGGGGCACGGGCGACCTATCATGTGGCGAAAACGGAGGACGAGGGTGAGAAATCCCTGCTGCTGTACGGGGTGGACGCGGGCGTGACGCTGGTATCGTCTCCCATTCTGGTGCGCGCGATGATCGGGGTGGGACGGGCGCAGGACTCGGAGCAGACGGTGACCCGGAACGATGATACCCGAACGGCCACCACCACGACGACGAATACCTACTACGCGCAACCGGGTGTGTTGATCGGGGCGTCCCTCGGCCCCTTGTCCGTGGGGATCGAGGGCAGATACATCAACCTGGAGAAAGGCGTGAGTACAGCGGCGGTCTACGCCATGGTCGGCTTCAAGGTCGGCCGGTGATCCCGGGGTTATCCATGACGATACAAGAGGCGTGCCGAAGCGAAATCGACGCGTTGCACCGGTGTTTCGAAGACTGGTTCAACGGTTGCGTCCCCAGGACCGCGGAGACCTTCAGCCGAATCGATACCGCCCTCGGCGAGGACTTCGTAATCGTCATGCCACAGGGCAGTAAAGTGGAACGTGGACCGCTGCTGAAGGGTCTCTATGATGCCCACGCCGGCCGGCAGGGCATCCGTATCTGGATCGAAAATGTCCGGGTACTGGAAGCAGACCGGGCACTCATCGTCGCGGAATACGAGGAATGGCAGACGGAGGGCGGTGAGACGACTTCGAGGCACAGCACCGCGGTCTTCCGCCGTGATGAGGAGAAGCCGAACGGGCTGGAGTGGCTACGCGTGCACGAAACCTGGTTCGACCGCCGGTCCGCCTGACCGCGCCTGAAAATACGCCCATCAACGGCTTTTTGTGATATAGATCCAGCAAGCATCGCGTGGATTGATTCAAAACCGCGTGGATTCGAACGCTCCATAGGGTGGCTCAACTTCGAATTCCCGTGCGATGTCTTCCAGTTTCCTGCGGTGGTCGTCGCTCAACGGAACGCCTTTCGCCTCGTTCTCCCTTTCCCACCGCCACTCCATGCCACCGGGCAGCTCCGCGTGGGGCATGCCCGGGAACGGCCGCATTTCCCGCGCCTTCGAAATGAAGTCGTCCAGGGTCCGCTCGAACTCGTCCAGATCCATGAAATGATCGACCTTCATGGCCAGCAGGAAGGCGCCCTGGTTGGATTCCCATTTTGAACGGGGCGGTTGGAATTCGGGCTTCCAGATGCCGGCCAGGATGCCGCCGAGGGCCTGTAGGGCGACCGCAAGACCCAGGCTCTTGGCGAAGAGGGCAAAGTGTTCCTGGAAGAGTTCGTCCTTGTATCCCATGAATACCGCGGCCATGTCGAGCACCAGGGGAGGCTGGTTCCGCGTGGGGAAGGCCAGGCTCATGGGTGAGCCGCCGCTTGCGGACATGATTACGTTGTCGGGGTCGAGGGCGACGCGGTGGGTGGACAGCGCCCATCCCACGCAACCGTGCTCGAGGGCCATGCGCGAGTAGTTTCCAGCCGCGCCGAAGTGGTAGTGGTTGCGCGTGGTCGCCGCGCCGAGGCCGTGGGCGAGCGCCTTATCGATGGCGGTCGCCATGCCCCGGTGGGACGGGCCGTACCCCATGCCCCCGTCCCCGTCAAGTACCAAAACGGTCTCCGATTCGCGTACCGTCGTCACTTCGGGACGCGGGTTCACCTCGCCGTCGCGAAGCTTCGGCAGATACCCGAGCGCCTGCTGCGTGCCGTGACTGTACACGCAGCGCCTGTCGGCCGTGGCGAGTATCCTGCCCATCAGTCCCGCTTCCTCACGGTCCATGCCGGCCGAAACGAAAAGCTCCGCAGTGAATGCCGCATGGGATTCGTACGGTACCCTGATGCCATGGTCCGGCGGGGTATTGCGCATGGGAATGGTGGTCATGCTTCGCACCGCCTTTCTGTTGAATCCGCGATCGTCCCAGTCGTGCCACTCCGTCACGGCCGCGCTGCTCCGTCACGGCCGCGCTACTCCGTCACGGCCGCGCTACTCCGTCACGGCCGCGCTACTCCGTCACTGCCGTGCTACTCCGTCACCGCCGCTCCCGCGTGGGCAGGGCCGCGGAAGATCGCGTTCATGAACAGGATGTTCAGGCCGTCCATGTAGGCCCTGAAATTGGGGTCGGCCGTGAATCCGATGGCCAGGCCGCGGCCGTGGCGCTCTTCCATGAGCAGGGGCTTGTAGGCCAACTGCGCCGTGCTTCCTTCCCAGGCGAAACCGCTGGCGACGACTTCGTTGGGACCCAGGAACACCGCCACGTTGTTGCCAGCGTCCAGCTTGAGCGGCTTGAAGATCGAGCTGCCGCTGACCAGTGCGTTCACGGTACGGTCCCTGCCCGCCGCCAGCCAGTGGTCCGGATCGAGCCCGGCCTTGAGGAGCACGCCCTGCGTGGCCGGCGGTGTAGTATCTTCAGGATGCAACGAATGAAGGTACTCATCTTCCGTCTCGAAAATGCGTCCGGAAGAGCTTCCGTCACCGGAATCGCCATTGCCGCCGTCGCTGTCTTCTGCGGCCGCGTCCTCCCTGGTCGTCGAGAGCAGGCCGGTCGATTCTGCCGCCAGGAAAGCCGTGGCGCCGGCCCCCAGTCCGACCACCGTGCCGCCGGCGCGCACCCAGTCCCTGATTCGACGGGTTCCCCGATCGCCGAGCACGGTGCGGTAGGTGCCGCCAAACCCGGGATCCGGCAGCAACAGTACGTCGAAGTCTCTCAGGTCGGCCGTGGCGAGCTGGCGCGTCCGGATGACAGTGACCGGGTACCCGATCTGGCGTTCGACCACGAAACGGGTGGCGCCCGCGTTGTAGGCGCGGGTGGGACGGTCCCACGCAAGGGCGATGCGCGGCTTGCGCATGAAGACCACGTTGTTACTGCCGAAGTTGGGTCCTTCATCGACCCACCCGGTGTCCGTCGCGATGACTTCCGCACCCGAGGACGTCGCGATGCCATCCAGGGTCTCGTGCAGGTGATCCGGGTTGTCCTTGACCTTGAAGATCAACGTGCCGGACGGATAACGCCGGTCTCCCTGCACGAAGGCCAGGTCGGTGCTGAATACCCGGAGCCCCGCCCGGTGCGACGCGGCCAGCAGGCGTCCGGCGGCCTGGGTGCCCCACGGCACCAGGTAGGCGACTTCCGCCCGGCCACCCTGGATCGAACCCGGTGGGACAAGGTCAGGATCGACCAGTGCGAGGTCGCCTTCGACCATCCGGTCCGCGGCCACGGCCTCCACGTTGTACATCAGCGGGAACGACCACGCGGTCACGTCGTAGATCTGGTCGCCCATGCCCTTGCTCCTGCGGCGCTCCTGCTCCTCGATGAAGTCGTCATCCATGGGAACGTGCTGGTCCAGGAGCGTGCGTACAAGGCGCTTGGCCGGTTGGGCGAGGGAAATGACGTAACTGCCCGCGGGATAGGTCTCGCCGCCCGACCGGAATGCCGATCCGGCCTGCAGTACCTCCGCGCCGTGATTGGCCATGAGCCAGGCCAGCTTGTCCACGCCCGAGGTATTGCCGTCCGGCCTGCGCGGTAGTATGTAGGCCCGGATGTCCTCGCCGCGGCCTTCCTCTATCGCGGACAGCCGGTAGGCGTAGAAGTCCGCCAGGAGTTTCTCCCGGTGAATCGCGGCCGTCTCGCTGGTGGCGATGGACGCCACGAAGTGGTGCCGGATCGTGTCCCTGAAGTGCATGACCGACGCATCGCTTCTCCGGACGACGAGTCCCCGGGCCGATGCCTGTTCGTAGGTCATGGCCACGCTGCCGTAGTAGGACGGCCAACTGGCGCCGTAACCCGGATAGAAGGCGTCGAAGATCTCCCGGGTAAAGTAGGAGAACCCGTAGTGGTCGAACCACTTCGCGTTGTTCCTGCCGAAAAGCTCGAGATTCTCGCGCTGATCACTGGCCAGGTGCGGATTGTAGGGTATCGCCTCGGGCGCGAAGTAATAGGTAGTGTTGGATCCCATCTCGTGCAGATCGACGAACACGGGCGGGTAGTAGTCCTGCAGGACCCGCACCCGGCCCAGGGTCTCGGGATGGTTCAGCGCGATCCAGTCGCGGTTCAGGTCGAAGTAGTAGTGGTTGGTCCGCCCGCCGGGCCACGGTTCGTTGTGCTCGGCCGCCAGCGGACTGGCGTTTGGCTCCAGGCCTTCGGCGATCTGGTAATTGTGGACGAACCGATCCCGTCCGTCCGGGTTCTGGACCGGGTCGATCATCACGATCGTCTCTTCGAGGATATGCTCTACGACCGGGTCGTTACGGGCCGCCAGCAGGTGGTAGGCCGTTAGCAGCGCGGCATCCCCGGGGGAAATCTCGTTGCCGTGAACGGCGTAGCTCAGGTTTACGATCACCGGTAGCGAAGCGATCAGGCTGTCGGCACTCGCACGGGGCGTTATTCTCGGGTCGGCCAGCCTTTTCATGCCCGCGCTGACTTCCGCCAGCGCGCCAATCCGTTCCGGCGAACCCACGAAAGCATAAACGAGCTTACGCCCCTCCCATGACCGGGCGTACTCGAGTATGCGCACCTGGCCGGGCACCGCCGACTCAAGCGCTTCCAGGTACTCAATCAGTCCCGCACTGGGCGTGATCCGGTCCCCGATCCGGTAGCCCAGGACCTCCTCCGCGGTGGGCACGGAAGGATCGTACTCGGTGCCGGGCCAGTATTCGAAGTCCTGCGCGCCTGCTGCGCGGGGGATCATCCCGGCGAGTAGAACCAGGCAAAAAAGCGGCAGGACGATGAGCCTATTCATCAATGTACCTCCTCGCAAACGGTCTGGGCGGTTCGTTCAACTTACCACATTTGGCCAGGAAACTTCATTGGAGAAAATAAGCGGGTTCTGTGTATTGTCATCCAGCGGGTCGCCGATTTGGATCGTATCCAGGATCCGGTTCGGCAGCACGTTGGGGATGCCGTTGAACGTGCTGTGGTCGGGCATGTACGCGCAGGTGAACGCACGGCGCGGATGGGGCGTCATGTTTGCGTTGGCGGCATGCACGATCAGCCCGTTGTGGAAGGAACATCCGCCCGCCGGCATGACCACGGGCACGGGGTCCATCCGGCCGAGATCGGGGTAGGCGTCGAACATGACCCCCACCTGATTCCCCGCCGCCGGAAAGTCGTCGCGCCGCTTCCTGTGTGAACCGGGCATGAAGAACATGCAGCCGTTCTGAAGGGTGACTTCATCCAGGGCGACCCAGATGGTGATGGCGTGTTCCGACGCGAAGGACCACTTGGTATTGTCCTGGTGCCAGGTGGTGGGATTGGCCCAGGGCAGCTTGGTCAGGACCTGGTCGTGCCAGATCCGGATCCCGTCGACCCCCTCCAGGTCGGCCGCCATCTTACCCAGCCGACCGTCCAGCATCAATGCGCGGACGCCTTCGTGATCCATCCACAGGTTGATCCGCTGCCGGAATACGGATTCGTCATCGGCCGTTACCTTCCTGGCCAGGTGGTAGGAACCTTCGGGCAGCCTGTTCCGGTCCCTCAGCGAAACCGCCTCATCCACTGCGGACCGCCAGGTCTCCAGTTCTGATGCGTTCAGAAAGTCTTCTATGATGAGAAAGCCGTTTTCCCGGTAGGAGGCAATCTGCTCGCTCGTCAACAGGTGGTTCATTCATTGCGCTCCGTCACGCGGACCAGACCCGGGGAAACAGGTCGCAGGCCATGGGGTCTCCGGGGGCGAGCCCGCCGGTTTCCGTAGGGGAAATCTCCCAGGGCCGCGTCGCGAACCGGGCATCGTCACCGAGCCAGCGGGTGGCGAGGACCCGGCGCGCATCGGTGAGGGACTGGTTGCCCGCCGCCCCGTGCAGCGTGCACATGTGGAATGCGATGACGTCGCCGGGTTCCATGTCCCACGCCAGGATCTCGTAGTCCTCCGGATGATCGTCGATGGGCGGCACATCCTCGAAGGGCCGGCCTTCGAGCATGGGTTTCGACGAAGCGTCCTCGATGGCGTAATTGCGCTCGGTGGCGAACTTGCGGGGTACGAACCAGCGGTCCCAGTCGTGAGAACCCCGGACGAACTGTACGCAGGACGCTTCTGAAACCGGGTCCAGCGGCATCCACAGGGATACGTTCTGGCGGCCGTTTACCGGGTAATAGGGCTGGTCGTGGTGCCAGGGCGTCCGTTTGAGCGTGCCGGGCCACTTGACCAGCAAGTGTTCATGATAGAAAACGGAACTCCGCGATCCCATGAGCCGCGCCGTCATGGCGCCCGCGGGCGAGTGGAACACGAAGTCGCGGTACTCGGGAATCCGTTGCCAGTTGCAGTAATCGTCGACGAAACCGCCCCGGTCTTCCTCGCCCGCCTTCAAGGTACCCGCGTAATCGCTGGGTTCGGCGAGGTTACGGGACACGCCGGCTTCCACGATGGACACCCAGTGCGGATCGAAGGCCTGCCGTATGCATACCACGCCGTCTTCCTGGAATTGCCGCACGATGTCTTCGGTTACAACCCCTTCGCCGTTCAAGTTACGCACGCTCCTTCCAATCGATCTTGCTCAGTGCCGACGTCTCAAGTGCCGAGGTCTTCAGTGCCGGGCGATGTACATTTTCGTATGCATGATACCGATCCAGGAAAACATTGCGTACCCGAACTTGTTGACTTCAAGTCCTTTCAGGTAGGGTTTCCGCAGGTCCACCGTCAGATTGTGGTACAGAAACGCGCCGCCCACGTCTTCCACGAGCAGCCGCTCCGCTTCACGGTACATGCTCATGCGTTTGTCGTGATCCATTTCATGCGCCGCCGCGTCGATCAGCCGGTCGAAGCCCTCGTTGCGCCAGTCCTGTCGCCCGAATCCTCTCGGCTGCGACCGCCAAACCATGCCGAGCAGGTTGTTCGGATCGGGATAGTCGGCATTGAATCCTCCCAGGCCCATGGGAATGTTCCATTCGTACATATTGTCCCGGTATACCTTGTCTTCCGATCCCCGCATGCGGAGTCTCAGGCCCAGCGCATTGCCGAGCATCGCCTGTATGGCCTGGGCGGTGTAGCTGATCTGGGGGTTGGTCTTGCCGATCCAGAAATCGATCGTTGGAAAACCCTTACCGCCCGGAAATCCCGCTTCGGCCATCAGGTCCCTGGCACGGTCCGGATCGTAGGCCTGGACGGACTGTATGGACGCGTCCGCACTTCCTGGAAACTTGGGCGGGAGCATGGAGTAGGCGGGCACGCCCGTTTTGCGCAGAACGACGTTGCACAACACCTCGCGGTCGATGGCGTGGCTGATCGCGCTCCGTACCCGGACATCGTCGAAGGGCGGCTCGCGGGTCTTGAAGAAGAGGTACCAGGTCTCAGGAAAGGCGTAGTACGACAGTTCGGATTTCAGGGTCGGATGGTTTTCGATGAAGGGCAGGTCGGTCAACAGGACCCTGAGATAGTCGATCTCGTCGTTCTCGTATGGCGGGGTGCCCGGGTGTCCCGTGGTGAAGATCTGGACGATCTTCTCGAGATACCCCTTGTGGGGGCCGGTATAGTAGGGATTGAGCGTCAGCGTGGCCTGCCTGCCCTTCTGCCATTCGGAGAGGGTGTAGCTCGCGTTTGCCACCAGGTTCCCCGCCTCGCTCCATCGTACCCCGTGCTTTTCCACTTGCCAACGGGGTACCGGTCCCGACCCGGTGAAGGCGACGATAAAGGGCAGATAGGGACAGGGCTTCTCCGTTTCGATCTCCAGCGTGAAGTCGTCCAGGGCGCGAACGCCCACGGTCGACGGGTCGGTCACACTGCCCTGGTTGTACGGGCGGGCGCCCTTGATTTCGTAGTAGAAGAAGGCGTAGGGGCTTGCTACGGCCGGATCGAGGAACCGCTTGTAGGTGTATTCGAAATCATGGGCCGTGACCGTGCGGCCATCGCTCCATCTTCCGTCGGGACGGAGTTTGAACGTCCAGCGCAGTCCGTCCGCCGACTGTTCCCACGAGGAAGCCGCCGCCCCGACGAGCTCCAGGTTCTTGTCGAGCATGACCAGGCGTTCGAACAGGGTCAGCGCTCCCTGGCCTTCGTATATGTTGATACTGACATCGAAGGTCAGCGGCTCGACCAGCGTATAGCGGAACACCTGCTGGTCCAGGGGCGCCGCGTCCGGCGGCATTTCTTTGCCGATGGAATTGACCAGTGGGACGGCGCCGGTCAAAACGGCGGCCGGCAGGAAGCAGCAGATGAACCCCACCAGGCAGGCCGCGACGGCGACGAGACGTCCCCGCGCGAACGAGGTCCTGACGGCGACGAGACGTCCCCGCGCGCACAGGGCCCGCACGCGCACGCTTGCGGACCGGACCGGTCGTGTCCCCTTCTTCATACCTGTTCCTGTGGCTGTCCTGTGCATGATGGAATCGACGCGGATCGCGATATTCCGGCAGACTAAAGACTATACAATACGGAAGATGGCGTGTCAACAGCAGGCTACGGTGTCCGGTGCGTACAGACAAGCGCGTTCGTTGTCTGATTTGTTGGAAGGCTCACGGGTTTTCCAGCCGGACATACTTCGACAGCGTCCGGGCGACGGACACCGCAAGGACGAGCTTGACCAGGCCGAAGGGGAGGAAGGGGATCAGGCCGACGGCCAGCGTGGCGGGCCAGGTGGTTTCCACGCCCGCGTAGAAGTTGAAATAGGCGTACAGGTACGAAAGACCGCAACCGAAGATGGCGACATGGCCGAGCAGCATACCGGCGACGAGATGGGGGATGCTGCTCCGGGAGAAACGGTCCAGGTAACTTCCGGTCAGGAAGGCGCAAAGAACGAACCCCACGAGGTAGCCGAAGGTGGGCGAGAGCACGACCGCCGGACCGGTCATGCCGCCGGCAAATACAGGGATGCCGGCCAGGCCGAGGCATACGTAGACGGCCTGGCTGCCGGCGCCCCAGCGGCCGCCCAGCACGGCGCCGGAAAGCAGGACGAAGAAGGTCTGCATCGTGATCGGCACGGGGCCGATCGGTATGTTGATATAGGCGCTCACCGCCGTCAGTGCCGCCATCAGGGAGGCCGTGGCCAATCGTACGTTCCTGGACAAAGTGATTCTTCCTGTCGTTCCGGCCGAACCGGGTTACGTTCGCATGCTCTTGGGGTGGCTGCTTTGCCTTGCTACCTCACGCAGGTTCATATACATTGGCGGGCGATTCTGTCAACGACGATTTCAAAAAGCAAAAGGAGTGTCGCGATGAGAGTGGGGATTCGCACTACGGGGCGTTTGAACGCCATGCCCTTCGAAGAGGTGTGCGCGTGGATGGCCGAAAAGGGGTTCGATACGATCGACGTGTCCCGGATCGACGGCGACATGGTCCGGACCGCCGAAGCGCACGGAGTGGCGATCGGCCAGGTGGACCTCGTCGCGGGCACGGAACTGCTGAGCGAAGACGCCGGTCAACGGGCGCAGGCGCTCGACGCATCCAGGGAGTCCATACAGCGTGCGGTAGACCACGGCGTTGCCAACCTGTTCTACGTCGCGCCGGCGCCAGTGGATCCCGCCCAGGGCCGCGAGGCGACCTTCCAGCAGTGGAAGCGTACAATGCCCGACATCGTAGACTTCGCCGAGTCCCGCGGGGCGACCATCGCCCTCGAAGGCTGGCCCGGGGGGTCGACCCACCATGAGCGGATCGGCGCCACGCCGGAGATGCTGCGGGCCATGTTCGAGGCCTGCCCCTCTCCCGCCTTCGGCATCAACTACGATCCCTCGCACCTGATCCGGCTGGGCGTCGATCCGATGCGCTTTCTTAAGGAGTTCGGCCATCGCGCCCACCACGTGCACGCCAAGGACACCGTGTTCGACGAGGAAGCGCTTTATCTTTACGGAAGAATCAAACCTTCCTTCGATTCACCGATGGCCTTCGGCGAGGGTTGCTGGCGGTATTGCATCCCCGGCGAGGGCCTGGTCGACTGGGCGCTCATCGTGAAACGGCTCGAAGACTTCGGCTACGAAGGTATTCTGAGCATTGAACACGAAGACGGGCGGTACTATGGATCGTGGGAACTGGAAGAAGAAGGTTTCGTCCGGGCTCGGGCGCACCTGAAACGGTACATGGTGTAGCGCCCCTCAGCCGGACACTTCGTTCAGCACCTTCTCCACGTGGCCGTCCACCTTGACGTTGCGAAAGATCCTGGAGATCCGGCCGTCCCCGTCGATGACGAAGGTCGACCGCTCGATCCCCATGTATTTCCGGCCGTAATTCGTCTTCTCCTTGTACACGCCGTACGCCGTGGATACGGTGGTGTCCGGGTCGCTCAGCAGCGGGAAGGGCAGGTCGTACTTCGCCGCGAACTTCTCGTGGGAAGGTAAATCGTCGCAGCTGACGCCGTAGATCTGCACATCCCGGCCCTGAAACGACGGGAAGTGATCCCTGAAGGCGCAGGACTCCCGGGTGCAGCCGGGGGTGTCGTCCTTCGGGTAGAAATACAGCACTACCGTCTTGCCCTTCAGGTCCTTTAGCGAAACGGGTCCGCCCTTGTCGGCCTCCATCGTGAAATCGGGTGCCGGATCGCCTGTCTGCAGCATAATTGAATCCTTTCTATGTAAGTCGGACCGGTCAGGGTTTGACGTACGCCCCGCGGTGAATCGCCCGGCCCTCCGCGGTATACTTCGTCTCGAAATTGGTCAGGTCGCGGCCCAGTTCCCTTACCCGTTCTGGGGTTTCCCTCAGTGCGTCCAGTCGGTCTGACGCTTCAAGCAGGGCCTGGATCTCTACGTAGTATTCGACGTAGTCCGTGGCGAAATCGAGGGTACCCCCCGCCGCCAGCGTGCGCACGATCTCGTCCAGAAACCGTGGATTGAACAGGCGGCGTTTCCTGTGCCGTTTCTTCGGCCAGGGATCGGGGAAGTAGATATGATAGGCCGAGACCGCCCCGTCGGGTATGAATCGCTCTACGAAATAAACGGCGTCGTCCCGCAGCAGGCGGACATTGGCCAGTTCCCGCCGGACCACCCGTTCCTTCATAATGCGGAAATAGCGCAGGGCCCGTTCTATGCCGATGTAATTGATATGCGGATAGGCCATGGCCGAATTGATGATGAATCGTCCCTTGCCGCACCCGATTTCGACTTCCACCGGTCCGCTATTTTCGAAAAACCGGTCCCACTGAACCTGGTCCTCGTTCTCTCGTATGCGGAATTCCACGTCGCGGGTCGCGTCCGCCGCCCGACGTGGTTCTGGGGAAAGGGTCATCTTTTCCATGGAAAGGCGCTGGGTACAGGGGTGGCAACCTGGATGTTCCACCGGGCAAATTAGGAATCCGGCGGTGCCCTGTCAAGCGATACGGACCGCCCAGAATTGGTTTGATTTTAGACCGGTCACTGGTTATCATTACCAGCACTTACGGCCGGCATCCCCGCGGCTGATTCCTCCTGCAGCACGAGGCTGAACCATGCTCGACTACCACATGCACGTGGAGAATTACTATCCCTTCGGCAGGACGGAGGACACCCGCCCGGACGGTACGGATCCGATGGAGACCATGCGCCTTTTCGCCGACTCGGCAACCGAACACGGCGTGCGGGAAATCGCCATCACCGAGCACGTGTACCACTTCGTCCAGGCCCGGGAGATCGTGGACAAGCCCTGGGCCGTGGACAAGTGCTTCTACGATATGGACGAATACGTGAACCTGCTCCAGTCCGCGCGCCGGGAGGGGCTGCCCATCAAGACCGGCATCGAGATGGATTACATTGAAGGCAAGGAACCCGTCATCGAACGGATTGTCGAGGGGTATCCCTGGGATTTCGTGCTGGGTTCGGTGCACTGGATCGGTGACTGGGGATTCGACATGTCCCTTTTCGCGGACGAATGGGACCGGAGATCGGTGGACCAGGCCTACCGGGACTACTTCCGACTGCTGGGACAGGCCGTACAGACCGGTTGTTTCAATTCAATGTCCCATCCGGACCTGATCAAGGTGATGGGACACATGCCCGAAGGCGACATATCGGATCTGTACGAAGCCTTTGCCGAGCAGGTATGCGGCCAGGAGGGCCTCTGCGTGGAGATAAGCTCGGCCGGCTTTCGCAAACCGGTGGGCAGGATCTACCCGGAGCGCCCCCTGCTGGATGCCTGCGCCCGTCGCGGGATCTCCATCACGACGGCTTCCGACGCCCACGTCGTGGAGGACATCGGCCGGGATTTCGACCGGGTCAGGACCCATGCGGCATCTTGCGGGTACGAGGAAGCCATGTCCTTTGACGGCCGGCGCGCGACGCCGGTACCCATTGAATAGGCATTTAAAACGGGAAGGGAATAGAACTTATGGCCACGGCCGTCATTGAGCCACGCATCCGGGGCTTTATCTGTACCACGGCGCATCCCGCCGGTTGCGCTTCGAATGTCAACGCCCAGATCCAGGTTGCACGGACTGCTCAGCCGGACCAGAAGAACGGCGCCGGACCGCTCCGTGTACTGGTGATCGGCGCTTCGACGGGATACGGACTGGCGGCGCGCATCGCGGCAGGCGCGATGTACGGCGCCGGCACGGTGGGGGTGTTTTTCGAACGCGAAAGCAGCAGTACCCGATGCGGTACGCCGGGATTCTATAACACCGCGGCTTACCACCGGTACGCGACGGAAAACGGACTGGTCTCCGCCAACGTCAACGGGGATGCCTACTCCCACGAGATCAAGCGGAAGACCGTGGAACTCGTCGCGTCCCGGCTGGGACAGGTGGACCTGGTCGTCTACAGCCTGGCCTCCCCGAAGCGCACGGATCCGGATACGGGCGAGACCTACCAGTCCGTACTCAGTCCCATCGGGGAGACTTACGCGGGAAAAACCATTGATTTAAGCCGCGAGGTCATCAACGAGGTCACCGTGGAACCGGCGTCGGACGAAGGCATCCGCGGGACGGTGGGCGTCATGGGCGGCGACGACCTGCGCCGGTGGAGCGAGGCGCTGCTCGACGCCGGGCTGCTGGCCGACGGCGCCCGGATCGTTCCGTTCTCGTACATCGGGCCTGCCCTGACCTGGCCCATTTACCGGAGCGGCACCATCGGCCGTGCGAAGGAACACCTGGAAGGGACCACGAAATCGATCGACGTCCGGCTCCGGTCATCCGTAGGCGGAAGGGCCATGGTGTCGGTAAACAAGGCCGTGATCACCCAGGCTTCGGCCGCGATCCCGGTCGTCCCCCTGTACATCAGCCTGCTATACCGAATCATGCGGGAACGCGGCCTGCACGAGGATCCGATCCACCAGATGGTGCGTTTGTTCGACGACCATATCGGCCCGGGCAGGACGCCGGCGCTCGACGGGGAGGACCGGATCCGCCTCGATGACCTGGAACTGGGCGGGCCGGTACAGGAGGAAATCAACTCGGTGTGGCCGACGATAACGACGGACAACTTCCGAGCCGTGACCGACTACGATGCGTACAAGCGGGGTTTCCGGCAGCTGTTCGGATTCGAAGTGGACGGCGTGGCGTACGACGAACCGGTCGAACTGGAAGCGGAGATTTAACGAATCGCCTGGTCAGCCTGGTCAGCCGCGCCAGCCTGGTCAGCCAGGCCGGCCGGGTTGGCGCCGGAAGCAGCGCCGGGTTTCCGGGGACGGATCTGCATGAGCCAGAAAGGTTCCTGCCCGATTCACTGGTCGCCTTCGCTGGCAACCGACCTGTACGAACTCACGATGGCGGCCGGCTATTTCGTGAACGAACGCCGGGAAAGGGCCACCTTCGAGTTATTCGTCAGGGACCTGCCGGCACGTAGGTCATGGCTTGTCGCGGCCGGGTTGCGGCAGGCTGTAGACTACCTGTCCGCGCTGAGGTTTTCCGCGGACGACATCGATCATCTGAAGACGTTGCCGCCGTTTCAACGCATTCCGGACGCGTTTTTCGATTACCTGTCTTCGTTTCGCTTTTCGGGAGATCTCTGGGCCGTACCCGAAGGGACCGTGGTTTTCGCCGGCGAACCGCTGATTCGGATCACGGCACCGATCATCGAAGCCCAGATCGTCGAGACTTACCTGCTGGCCACGATAAACCACCAGACCCTGGTCGCCACGAAGGCGGCGCGTATCGTCGAAGCCGCGGCGGGCAGGGGCGTGGTGGAATTCGGCAGCCGCCGGGCCCACGGCCCCGAGGCGGGACTGATGGCGGCCCGGGCCGCGGTCATCGGGGGGTGCATCGGGACGTCCAACGTGGAGGCGGGACGGCAGTTCGGCATCACCGTCTACGGGACCGCCGCCCACTCCTGGATCATGACCTTCGAAAGCGAGTTGGAGGCTTTCCGCGCCTACCATCGCGTTTTCCCCGGGAGCACCACGTTGCTGCTGGACACATTCGACCCCGTAGAGGCTGCCAGGCTGGCCACCAGGATAGGCCCGTCCTTGAAGGGCGTGCGGCTCGACAGCGGAGACCTGGCCGGACAGGCGAGACGGGTCCGCGGCATCCTGGACGAGGCCGGAATGACGGAAACGAGGATCATGCTCAGCGGGGACCTGAACGAATTCCGAATCGCTTCGCTGGTCGAAGCCGGGGTACCTGTGGATCTCTTCGGCGTCGGGAACGAACTGGTCAACTCGCCGGACGCGCCGTCCCTGAGCGGCGTTTACAAGCTGTGCGCGATGGAAACGCCTTCCGGTACGCGGCCGGTTTTCAAGCTGAGCGAAGGAAAGCAGACCCGGCCCTATGCCAAACAGGTGTGGCGGCTGCGCGACGGGCGCGGGGAGTTCGCTGAGGACCGGGTAACCCGGGACGGCGAATCGGCCGGATCCCCGGAATTGGAACCCCTGCTCGGTCCTGTCATGCGCGGTGGCCGCCTTGACGGGCCGATGCCGGACCTGTATTCGGCCAGCCGCAGGACGTCATCGCAACTGGACAGCCTTCCTGCGCGCTATAAAAGAAGGGAAGGCGCGGCGGCCTATCCCGTCCGGTTCAGCGCGCAACTTTCCGCCAAACGATAAGGAGAACCCGTGCGTTACAAACGAGTATTGGTCAAACTCAGCGGCGGTGCGCTTTCGGGTCAAAACCCCTGGGGATTCGATCCTTCCGCCATCGAGTACATTGCCAGCGAGGTCATGAAGCTCCATGCCGCGGGGGTCGAGGTGGGTATCGTGGCGGGCGGAGGCAACATATTCAAGGGCGAACTGGGTCAGGACTGGGGCATCGAGCGGGCGGAGGCCGACAACATCGGCATGATCGCGACCGTGATCAACAGCATGATGCTCCGGGGCGCACTGACTTCACGGGGGGCGGGCGACGTCCGGGTCATGACGGCCATCCCCATCAATACCGTGGCCGAACCCTATATCCGGCTCCGGGCCGTCCGGCACCTGGAGCACGGCTGCATCGTCCTCCTCGCCGCCGGTACCGGGAATCCGTACGTGACCACGGACTATCCATCAGTACTGCGCGCCCTTGAGCTTCGGACCGAAGTCCTGCTTTCGGCCAAGAACGGCACCGACGGGATCTATACGAGCGATCCCCGGGAAAACCCGGACGCCCGCAGGTACAAGGTCATCAGCTACGATTCGGTCATCCAGCACGATCTCAAGGTCATGGACCAGACGGCCGTGCTGCTGGCCCGCGACAACGGGCTGCCGATTCACGTCTTCGACTTCAACTCGCCCGGCGCCATGGAACGGATCTGCCGGGGCGAGGACCTCGGCAGCCTGATCACAAGGGGGGCGGACCAGTTCGCCTGACCGCGGCCGATTCGTCGAACTGACGCCGTTTCAACACGACGCCGTTTCATCATGACGCCAATCCATCGACGTGACGCCAATCCATCGACATGACGCCAATACGTTGTATCAGTCTTTTGTTACTGGTATGCGCCGTCCTGTGTTGCGGCCGCACAGCGGCACAGGAACCGCCCTTCGCGCTGGAGAACTTCTACAAGGGTGTATCCTGGGTGGGCGGCCGTTGGGAGATGCCGGAAGACGCCCTGCCCGCGGCCCGAGAACTGGGCATCGAATGGCTGGCGCTTACGCCCTTCGGATGGATGGAAAACCACACTACGCCGTCCGTGCGGTTGAACCGGCGCGGACGATTCTGGGGGGAGACCGACCAGGGACTGCGGACGACGGCCAGGAAGGCCAGGGAACTGGGATTCCGGTTGATGCTCAAGCCTCACCTCTGGCTGACCCGGCCCGTGGACGACGGCTGGATCGGCGTGATCGATTTCACTACGGAGGCGGAGTGGCGCCAGTGGGAGGAGGATTACCGGACGTTCATCCTGCACTACGCCGAACTGGCGCAGGCGGAAGACATGGACATCCTCTGCATTGCCACGGAACTTTCTAATCCGGTGCGGTCCCGTCCACGATTCTGGAAGTCGCTCATCGCGGAAATCAGGACGGTCTACAACGGGAAGCTCACCTACGCGGCGAACTGGCACAGTGACTACGACGTGGTCGAATTGTGGCCCCACCTCGACTACATCGGCGTCAACGCCTACTTCCCCCTGACCGATCGTCATGGACCGAGCGTCACCGAAATCATGTCCGGATGGGAACCCCATATCGAGAACATCGGCCGGCTGGCCGACGCGCACGGCAAACCCGTGCTATTCACGGAAGTAGGTTACAAGAACTCACCCGGGTCGACCATCCGGCCCTGGGAATGGCCGCCGAGAAGACGGAATTGGCGCGGGGAAACCGACCCGGAAGTCCATCAGGTCGATCCGGACGAGCAGGTCAATGCCTACGAAGCCCTGTTCCGGACCGTCGGTAAAGTGCCCTGGTTCCGGGGAATGTTCATCTGGAAATGGTACCCGGACGCAAGCCGCGTAACCGAGGACCGGATTGAATTCAGTCCCCAGAACAAGGAAGCGGAACGGGTGCTGCGTCGATGGTACGCCGTACCGTGATGAAAGCATAAAGGCAACCGGCGGCCTGCGCGCCGCGGGCTGTCCTCGTGTTGACGCGGCCTATTATTGACAGGATGACGACATGCCGAAGCATTTTCGCTACCGTTCGCTCGAGGATCTGCAACAGGATATCGATCGCCTCGGATTGAACGAAGATATCCCGCTGACCGAGGACCTCGATCCGCTCTGGCGCCCCATCCGGTTCGGGGACCGCACGATCGGCAACTCCATGGCCGTGCACCCCATGGAGGGATGCGACGGGCACCTGGACGGCTCGCCCGACGAGCTGGTATTCCGCCGGTGGCGGCTGTTCGGCGAGGGCGGGGCGAAACTGATCTGGGGCGAGGCCACGGCCGTGACGGAGGAAGCCCGTGCAAATACCCGCCAGCTCTGGCTTCACGATGGCAACGCCGCTTCCTTCGAGGCGCTGCTCGCGCAGACCCGCGAGGCCCACCGGACCGTCCATGGCCGCGATGACGACCTGGTCGTAGGGCTGCAGCTCACCCACTCGGGCCGATACAGTTATCGGAAACCGCTGATCGCCTTCCACGATCCCGCCGCCGACCCGGTCACCCTCGTGGACAAGAAGCGCAAGATACCGGTCACCCCGGACTACCCGGTGCTGACGGATGCCGAACTCGGCCGGGTGGAGGATGCCCTCGTGGATACCGCGGTCCTGGCCTGGAAACTGGGATTCGACTTTGTGGACATCAAGCAGTGCCATCGCTACCTGCTCTCCGAACTCCTGGCCGCGCGGCTCCGGAAGGGCGACTACGGCGGGAGTCTCGAGAACCGGACGCGGCTGGTCCGGAACGTGATCGGACGCATTCGCGAGGAAACGAAGGACGAACTGCCGCTGGCAACCCGGATGAACGTATACGACGGCATTCCGTACACCACCGATCCGGATTCCGGAACGGGCACGCCCCGTGCGCCCTACCCCGTACCCTACCTCTCCGGGTTCGGCGTGGATGCCGACGATCCGCTGCATGAGGACCTGACAGAACCGGTCGCCGTCGCCGGCCTGCTCAAGGAGGCCGGGATCCGCATGATCAACGCCACCATGGGAAGTCCCTACTACAATCCCCACGTGGGCCGTCCGGCCGAGCGGTCTCCGGTGGACGGCTACGATGCCCCCGAACACCCTTTGTTCGGCGTGGCGCGGCACTTCCGCGCCGCCGCCGCCCTCTGCGCGGCGCATCCGGAACTCCATATTGTGGGCACCGGGTACAGCTGGCTGCAGAAGTACATGGTCAACGCGGGTGCGGCGAATATCCGGGACGGCCGGGTGACCGTCATGGGATCGGGCAGAGGCGCGCTGGCCTATCCCGATTTCGCGAAGGACGTGGCCGAGCACGGAGAAATGATCCGCAAGAAGAGCTGTATCACGGTCAGCTACTGCACCGCCCTGATGCGCGGGAAGCACAACGAACTCGGCCAGTTCGCCGTCGGATGCGTGCCACGGGACAAGATCTACGCGGACATCTACAAGGAGATGTTGGATACAGCGCCTGAACCCTAGGGACGGCGAATCCGCGAATCATCCGGACGGCCCGGACCACCCGGACCGACCGGACGGCCCGGACCGCCAGCCCGTAACGCTGAGGGCGGCCGGTATCGGCCTCCTCCTGTCGGGGCTCATCGGGCTCGGCACGCAGTACCTGGCCGATTGGGGCGGTTACGATTTCATGCTGTTCGCCCACCTGCCCTCCGGCTTCCTGATCCCCTTTCTGGCCCTCGTTCTGCTGCCCAACCTGATCTGCCGGGCCAACTGGCCGGGCAAAGCGCTAACCCGAACCGAACTGTTCACGGTCTTCGCCATGGGCTGGGCGGCGTCCATGATGCCCGACCTGGGCGTCACCCGCTACATGGTTTCCGCCATCGCGGCGCCCGCCTACTTCGCTTCGCCCGAGAACCGGTGGGACGAACTCATCCTGCCCCACTTGCCCCACTGGGTCTACCTGAGCGATTACGAATCGGCCCGGCGATTCTACGAAGGCCTGCAGCCGGGCCAGGGGATCCCGTGGTCGGTCTGGATGACCCCCGTGTTCTGGTGGCTCTGCCTGTTCGCCGCACTCCTGTTGATCGGCGCCTGCATCGTGGTGATTTTCCGCAGGCAGTGGATGGAGTACGAACGCCTTCGATTCCCCCTGGCGGAGGCGGGCATGCGGCTCATCGGGGAATCCGAAGACGACCGGGCTCGGCCGGGACCCGGACGCGGCGGCAACCGGCTGTTTCTGGCGGGGCTGCTCCTCACCTTCTCCGCAATGGCCTGGAATTGCGCGGCATACTCCGGCGCCGTGCTCATGCTGCCCATTCATCCGGGGGCGGTGGCCACCCTGGAAATCGCCCCCTACTTCCCGGGCATACCCCTGTACCTGAACATCTACGCCCTGTGCTTCGCATTCTTCGCACCCGCGGAGATCCTCTTCAGTCTCTGGTTCTTCCAGCTGTTCGGTGTGCTCGAACAGGGGCTGCTGAGCCGAATGGGCATGTTCTCCACGAGCGGCAGCGTGGTGCAGGGCGGACTGACCGGCATGCAGTACATGGGCGGCGTTATCGTCTTTGCGGCATGGCTGGTCTGGATCGCAAGGCGCCACCTGGCCTCGGTGTGGCGTGCTGCATGGCGACCCGTCCGGGACGATGACGAGGCACGGGAACTGTTCTCTTACCGGTGGGCGCTCATCGGCCTTGGGGGCGGTTCGGTGTTCGCGGTGCTGTGGCTGTACAGCGCCGGACTCTCTATCACCGTGGGTGTGCTCTTTTTCGCCGTCATGTTCACCTTCTACCTGGTACTCGCCCGGGTGGTGGCCGAATCCGGCCTGGTCATGGCGGAACTCACCGTGAAACCGAATTACTTCACGGTCGGCCTGATCGGGACGGCCTCCCTGTCGATGCGGGATATCAACGTGATGGGCATGGCCAACGGTTTCGCGCGGAACTGGCGGACCTTCACCCTGGTCGGGTTTTCGCACATCGCGTGGCTGAAGAACCGGCTGGAAGGCCGCGGCCGCGGATTGTTCGGCTGGATTTGCCTGGCCATCGGCGTCAGCGCCGTGGTCTCGGTCGTCTCCCTGGTCCATTCCGCCCATACGTTGGGCGCCAATAACCTCCATACCCAGCCCGGCGGCCTGGGTACGTTTTTCTTCGGACGCACCATCGTCTGGGCGACCAATGCCGCCCAGATCGGGGTCCTCGAAGCCCTGTTCCTGCTGTCCGGCGTGCTGATCAACGGCCTGGTCATCGCCGGCAGAGCATTATTCGCCTGGTGGCCCCTCCATCCTGTCGGCATGGCCGTCGGGGACGTGGGCGGCGTGGTGAGAAACGCCTTTCTGCCGATTTTCCTCGCCTGGCTCCTGCAGATCATATTGATTCGCATCGGCGGCGTACGCATGTACCGCGCCGCGCAACCGTTTTTCACCGGAGCGATCCTAGGGTTTCTCCTGGGCGTCGTCCTGTCCCTGGCGGTCGATGCGGTCTTCTTTCCGGGGACCCCCCACAGGACGGAATGGTACTAGAAGGTGACGTGTTCGCGCTGCGTGTGCGCCGTGCGTCGTGCGTGAAAAACAGGATAGAACGATGAGCGAACTGATCCCGGTCGGCGTGTCCGAAGTCGATGTAACCCCCGACTACCCGGTGCGTTTGAGTGGTTACGGCGTGCGCAGGGAAGAAACGGAAAAGATCAAGGCGCCCCTTTACGCCCGCGCCCTGGCCATCGGCGCGGCGCGGCCGGTCCTGATGCTGGCCCTGGACAACTGCGGCGTGATCGAGTCCATG
>JAPPBT010000063.1 GCA_026702745.1 Gemmatimonadota bacterium | reverse complement strand
ATGACGAAATCCCAGACTGACCTATATCGCCTCCTTTCCCGCGAATGGATCGGTTGACTAATCGACTGATTACAGACTCAAGACTGCTCGGATTTCGGGCCTGACTTGCTGACTTTTCCCCATAAATATGAATAGACCGAGCGTCAGGAAGCGGCTGGCTATCTCGCCTGATTTTCCGCTTGCAATTGGATCTCACGCATCGTTTTGTGATGGTACATGATTGGGCATAATTCGTTGTAACAGGTATGTATTGGAAGTGCGGGCAGGATCAGGTATGTCAGGTAGGAGAGATTAGTAAGGCAGGATCAGGTTCGACAGGCTGGACGACGACTACGACAGCCAGGGCCTTTTATGTCGGGAAGTATTAGGATATGTCAGGCAGGATAGAGTGCGTCAGGAGTGTTGAAAATGAAGGTGGCGGACCGACAATCTGTATCTTATTGCCGGATTTTAACGGGGTATGATTCAGGCAGGGAACGCACACAAAATGAAAAAAAAGAAGTTTTTTCTTGACTTATAGCTCAATCTAATCATATATATACGGAGTAAAATCACAAAAAAAACATAAACCATCACTTAGTAGTTGACCAATCCCCGAAACCATGGGTACTTTACCATCGAAAAAGACAACGAAACGGCAGTATGGAGACTGGCGCGAATGGCTGACATGCTCTGCATTCAACCGCTTCACCCTATCGACTCCGTTCCTGGGGGAAGCCGTCCTGGCCCTTCGGCACCGGGATCGATCCTACGAACCCAGCCATCCGAAATGAGTTGAACCACTCCATTTATATCACAAAAACAAACATTTCAGGTTGAGGCAGGAGTTAGGTACTGGATCTTCCCTGTCTCGTCCGAGTTAAGGAAAACAGCGATCTCTCCCCCATGGGAGTGTGTCGGAATTCTTATATTGAGACAGTACGATGCAACAAAACATCTCCTTACAACATACCCTCGAAAACAGGGCCGATCGATCGTCCGTCGATGTCGCGCGACTACTGGAAGCCAGCATCGCGCCAAACACGGCGAAGGCGTACGGCGACGCTTTGCGCAAGTTGTTCGAATACCTGGATGGGCAGCCATTGACCGACACTACGCTGGCCGGCTACCTGGCGCACCTGTATACCCGGGGGCTTGCGCCGGCCTCCGTTACAGTCGTGGTGCAGGCCGTTCGTTTCTGGGAAAAGCTGGATCGACGCCCGTCAAGCGTCGGGCCGCTGACGAGCCGGACGCTGGCCGGTATCCGCCGCGAAGGTCGAAACCGGGGCCGTGGCCAGGTAACGGGATTGACCCGTGAGACGGTCAAGATCATGGTACAGAATGCCGTCGCCACCGACACCCTGGCCGGACTGCGTGACGCCGCGCTGTTTCGTGTAATGAGCGATGCCCTGTTGAGGATCGGAGAAGCCGTCGCCATCGACTGCGAACACATCACCACCGAGTTCGACGGGAGCGGGCGGCCCCTGTTGCTTCAAAGCAAGACCGACCAGGAGGGGAAGGGCGCCAGCCTCTTTCTGACCGCCCGGACCGTCGACGCGATCGAGGAGTTGCAGCAGAAAGCCGGCTATACGGAAGGGCCACTTTTTCGCCGGATGTTGAAGGGCGACCGGATGAGCGATACCCGGCTGACGGTGGACGGCGCCCGGCTGGCCATCAAGGCCGCTGCGGAACTGGTCGGCATCAAGGGCGTGAGTGGGCACAGCCTTCGCATCGGAACCGCCCAGGAACTCGCGCAGCGCGGCGCTACCCTGGTGGAACTGCAGACCGCCGGACGCTGGACCGACAGCCAGATGCCCGCGCACTACACCCGCGAGCAAGCCGCCGGCAAGGGCGCCGTAGCCCGGCTACTGGGGATTGACTGATAGCAGTTCGGCCAGCCCCTCCACGGTAGTAACAGGCTGCTGGCACACGAACTGCTCGCAGACGTAGGCCGTGGTCGCGCCGTCGATCTGCGGCCGGCCTTCGAGGAGCGGGATAAGCTCCCCGGCACGGCCGTCGTCCTCGGACGGATCGTGAAAGGCCACGACCTTGTTCGGCAGGAACGTGCCGTCGATCAGGTCCAGCATGGCCCGCGTGGCGTCGTCTTCCCTGGCGCCGATCAGGGCGATCTCCACGGGCCGGTCGAGATACCAGGAGAGTCCACACAGCAACTGGCCGAAGCCGCCGGGCGCCGCGCCCATGTAATCCGTGAAGAGCGACAGGGTCTGCCCGGCCCGGTCCCGGTACTCGTTTCTACCGGTGAATGCGGCCAGCCGGAGCAGGTTCTGCACGCTCACCGCGTTGCCCGAGGGGATGGCGTTGTCGTAGGGGTTCTTGGACCGGACGATGAGCGTCTCGTGGTCGTCGCTGGTGAAGTAGAACCCACCGTCCTCAGGATCCCAGAACCGTTCGATCGTCGTATCCATGAGCGCTTCGGCATGGGCGAACCAGGCCGGGTCGAAGGTCGCCTCGTAAAGGTCGAGGAGCGCGGAGACCGTGAAGGCGTAGTCGTCCAGGTAGCCGTTGAACCGCGCGCGGCCGTCCTTGAACGTATGCATGAGCCGGCCGTCTTCGTGCAGCGCCTCCAAAACGAACCCCATCGAACCCGCCGCCGCGTCGAGCCAGGCCGGTTCGCCGAAGACGCGGCTCGCGCGGGCCAGGCTGCCGGTCATCAGTCCGTTCCAGTCCGTCATGATCTTCTCGTCCCGTCCGGGGTGCACGCGTTTCTCGCGATGATCGAATAGGGTCCGGCGTCCTTCCGACACGATCGCCCGCAGTTCGTCCGGCGCTACTTGCAGGTGGGCGGCCAGCGGCTCCAGTTCGACGTCCACGTGCAGGACGCTGGTCCCGTGCTCGAAGTTACCTCCTTCTTCCACGCCGTAGTACCGGGCGAACAGGCGGCCTTTCTCATCCCCCAGGACCGCCTTGATCTCCTCCGGCGTCCACACGAAGAACCGGCCTTCCTCGCCCTCGCTGTCCGCGTCCTGCGTCGCGTAGAAGCCGCCACCGGGCTGCAGCATCTCGCGGATCACGTAGGACGCCGTCTCCGAGACGACTTTGCGGAACAGGGGTTCTCCGGTGGCCTGGAAGGCCTCGGTATAGGTCCGCAGGAGCAGCGCGTTGTCGTAGAGCATCTTCTCGAAGTGGGGGATCAGCCATTTCGCGTCGACGGAATAGCGGTGGAATCCGCCGGCCAGGTGGTCGTAGATGCCGCCGTTGCCCATTTTCGACAGGGAATGGACGGCCATGTCGAGGGCCGATTGCCGCCCGGACCTCAAGTGCTCGCGCAGCAGGAAGGACAGCGTCATGGACGGTGGGAACTTGGGCTGCGTACCGAAACCGCCGTTGGTGGCGTCATAGGATGCGGCGATCCCGGTATAGGCCTTGTCGAGCAGCCCCGGATCCAGGGTCTCGTTGCTCGAGGTGAACCCGGCCAACTCGACGAGGCGCGATTTCAGCTTTTCGCCCTGTTCCTCGGCGTCGGAGCGGCGCTCCCGGTAGAATTGGGCCACGGCCTGCAGGATGCGGGGAAACCCGGGCCGGCCGTACCGGTCGTCAGGGGGGAAGTAGGTGCCCCCGTAGAAGGGTTTCAGGTCGGGCGTGAGGAAGACGGTCATCGGCCAGCCGCCGCTGCCCGTCATGGCGGTGACGGCGTTCATGTAGATCTCGTCAAGGTCGGGCCTTTCCTCCCGGTCCACCTTGACGTTGACAAAGAGCCGGTTCATGATCTCCGCCGTTTCATCGTTCTCGAAGGATTCGTGGGCCATGACGTGGCACCAGTGGCACGCGGAGTATCCGATGGACAGCATCAGGGGCTTGTCCTCCGACCGGGATTTTTCCAGGGCCTCTTCGCCCCAGGGATACCAGTCCACGGGATTGTGGGCGTGCTGCCTGAGGTAGGGGCTGGTCTCGAGGACCAGGCGGTTGGCCTGCTGCTCGTGCTGCTGTCCGGCCTGCCGCTCGCCTTGCTGTTCTTCCTGCTGTTCGTTGTCGTGCGCTGTGTTCAATTTACACCATGCCTTCCCTGGCCATGCGTTCCAGGACGAAATCGCCGGCGTCAATGGGGAAATCCAGGACGCGACGCCGTGCGGAGGATTCGAAGATGCCCATGATGATCTCCAGGGCTGCGCGGGCGATTTTCGCCTCGCAGCGGTGGGTGGCGCGGCCTTCGACGGCGGAGACCAGTTCCTCCAACTCGCTGCAGATATTCGAATAAGTGTCTTCCAGTCGCGGCACGTGCCATCCGTCCGAACGGTAGCTGGACAGCATTTTAAGCCGCGGTCCGTCGGGGCTGTTCACTTCGATGATGCCGTCGGAGCCGACGATCCGGAAGGAGAAAGACTGGCTCGCCCGTTCGCCCAGTTCGATGAAGCCCACGACGCCGTTTTCGTACCCAACCCGACCGATCGCCATGTCTTCGGCCGGCATGTCCGGATGGTTGCGCCGGCCTTCGATCCGGCTGCGGCGGTCGATCTGGCCCATGACCCAGCGGGGCGGGCTGTCGCCGTTCAGGTAGCTGATCAGGTCGATGACGTGGGTGCCGTTGTTCATCAGGTCGAGGGTGCAGTGGCCCCAGATCATGGCGACCTCCCCGATTTCCCCGGCCTGGACCCATGCGCGCGCCTGGACGGCCTGGGGCGAAAAACGGTGGGCGTGGCCGATGGCGAGGGCGGCGCCGGCTTTCTCGCAGGCCTTGATCATCCGGTCGGCCTCGTCCAGGGAGACGGCCATGGGTTTCTCGCAAAGGATGCCCTTCGCGCCGTTTTCCGCCGCCGCGATCGTGGCTTCGCAGTGTCCGCGGGGCCAGGTGCACACGCTCACCAGGTCGAGTCGCTCCCGCTCCAGCATTTCGCGATGGTCCGCGTACAGCCGAATGCCGTGTTCCCGGGCAAGGCGCTGCGCTTTCTCCCCTTCCGGATGTATGTCCGAACCCGCGATCAGTTCGATCTCGGCGTTTTCCACGTGGCGGTATCCGTCCGCGTGGGCGGTGGCAATGCCGCCGCAACCGATGAAGCCTGCCCGGTACTCGTTCATGGGTGGGTTCCTGTGGGGGTGGCGTCATGACCGCCCCGGGATGGGTCACGCCAGGCGCACGGGACGCATCACGCCCGCAGAATCGGACGCGTCAGGCAGGTCGGCCCGCCGCTGCCCGCGTAGCAGATGTGATCGCCGTTGAACTCCTCGACCCGGCATCCGGCCTTCCGCATGCGGTCCACCGTAACCGGATTGCCGCTTCGCACGATGACGTGGCGGGGTCCGACGGCCAGCACGTTGCAGCCGAGACTGTCGTACTCCTCGTCCGGCACCGCCACCAGGCCGATACCCAGGGCGACCAGCATCTCCCGGAACGGGATGGGCAGCAGCCGTTCGTAGACGACCGCGAGGTCCGTATCCAGCAGGCTGATGACGGACATGAGGTGCAGCACCGCGCCCGGACCGTCCCAGTGGACCATGGGGACGGCCACCACGTCAATGCCCCGCGGCTGAAGCAGTTCCTGGAACTGGCGGATCCCGTCGCCGTTCGTGCGGTAGGTCAGCCCGATGACGACCAGGTCGTCCTTCAGCCAGACCACGTCGCCGCCTTCGACGCTACCGGGCGGTTCGATGCGCCCCGCCACGGGGATGCCCGCCCCGGCGTACCAGTCCTCCTGGGCGTCCGGCTCTTCCATGCGGGCGTCCTTGCCCATGCGTCCCAGGATCACGCCCTGGTCGGTCACCGAGGCCACGGGATCATGGGTATACATGGCGTCCAGGCCCGTTCGGACGTCGGCCGGCAGGCACGCCACTTCGGCGCCCGCCCCTTCGAGCAGGGCGGTGAACTGCCGATGTTCGTCCACCGCGCGGCCATAATCCGGCCTGGCCAGGTAATCCAGGGAACGCCACTGCGCGTCGATCCGTTCCTGGCTTTCGTAGGCTTGCTCCGGGCGCATGACCAGCACCCGCTTCAACGGGCGCACCATGGTCTGGCATCCGTAGGCATTCATGGGGATCGTTCCCCTGAGATGAGGGCTTCGGTTTCTTCTTCGTTCAGGATTTCGACGCCGAGGGACTGGGCTTTCTTCAGCTTGGAACCAGCATTTTCGCCGGCAACCAGGTAGTCCGTCTTCTTGCTCACGCTGGACGTCACCCGCCCGCCCGCGGCTTCGATCCGCCCGGCCATTTCATCCCTCGTGTAGTTCGACAACGTGCCCGTGATGACGACGATCTTGTCCGCCAGCGCCTGGGTATCCGCGCTACTTTCCGCACCGTGTGCCGCGCCGCCTTCCTCACCGTCGCCCGGCGCTTCCAGTTCCATACGGAGGCCGGCGTCTTTCAGTTTCGCGACGATCTCGAGGTTCCGTTCGTTCCGGAAGAAAGAGACGATGCTTTCGGCGATCTTCGGACCGATCTCCGGTACGGCGACCATGTCCTCTTCCGACGCCGCCCTGATGGCGTCGATGGCGCGGAAGTGCGCGGCGATCTGCCGGGCGGCCCGCTCTCCCACGTGGGGGATGCCCAGGCTGAAAAGCAGGCGGTCCAGTGGGCGGTCCTTGCTGGCCTCGATGCCCCCCAGCAGGTTACCGGCGGATTTCTCGCCCATGCGTTCCAGCGTCCCGAGCTGCTCGCGGGTCAGTCGGTAGATGTCGCCCACGTCCCCGATCAGGCCGTTCCCCAGGATTTGCTCGGTGACCGCCGGACCGAACCCTTCGATGTCCATGGCGTTCCGTCCGGTGAAATGGGTGACCCGCGCCTGCGTCTGGGCCGGACAGGCCGCGTTCCCGCAACGCAACGCCACCTCTTCGCCCACCCGTACGAGCGCGGTTCCGCACACCGGACAGGCTGTCGGCATCTTGAAGGGCGTTGCTCCCTCTTCCCGCTCGTCCGGGACGACCGAAACCACCTTGGGGATAACGTCCCCGCCTTTTTCAATCCACACGGTGTCGCCGACGCGCAGGTCCTTGCGGTGGATCTCTTCCTCGTTGTGGAGCGTGGCCCTGCTGATCGTCGATCCGGCCAGGAAGACCGGTTCGAGTTCGGCCACCGGGGTCACCACGCCGGTGCGGCCGACCTGCAGCCGGATGTCCGTAAGGCGCGTCCTGGCCCGTTGTGCGGCGAACTTGCTGGCGATGGCCCAGCGCGGACTCTTCATCGTAGCGCCGAGTTCGCCGTGGAGTGTGGTGGAATCCACCTTGATGACCATGCCGTCGATATCGTAGGATAGTTCGGTCCGCCGTTCCTCCCAGTCATGGCAGAAACCGATCACCTCGTCTATGGCCCCGAAACGCCGGGCTTCCCGGTTGGTCGGAAACCCCTGGCCGGCCAGCCATTGCAGCCGCTGGAAGTGGCTGTCCAGGTCGGGCCGTGCCGCGAGCGCGCTGGACTCGTCCTCGAAACGCAGCGTGTAGAGGAACACCCTCAGGGGCCGCTCGGCGACGCCGTGGGGATCGCGGAGTTTCAGCGAGCCCGCCGTGGCGTTGCGGGGGTTCGCGAAGAGCGGCTCCTCCTGTTCCGCGCGGGCGGCGTTCAGCGCCTCGAACCCGTCGTGGGGGAGATACACTTCGCCCCGCACCTCGATATTGTTGAGCAAGGTTTCTTCTTCGGCAATGCGCAGGGGGATGGACCGGATGGTCCGCAGGTTCGCCGTGATGTCGTCGCCCTGCTCGCCGTCTCCCCGCGTGGCGCCCAGGGCCAGCACTCCGTTCTCGTAGCGCAGACTCACGGCCACGCCGTCGATCTTCAGTTCGACCGCGTAGGCGTATTCCCGCTCCGGACCCAGCAGGTCGCGGATGCGGCGGTCGAAGTCCCGGATCTCCTCATCGTTGTACGTGTTCCCGATGGAGAGCATGGGCACGGGGTGCCGGACGACGGGAAAGATCGAGGAGGGCGACCCCCCGACGCGCCGGGTGGGCGAGTCGGGGGTGATCAGGTCGGGGTGGGCCGATTCCAGGTCCTGCAGTTCCTTCACCAGCATGTCGTATTCGGTATCGCCGATGACCGGGTCGGCGAGTACGAAGTACCGGTGATCGTGCGACCGGATCTCCCGGCGCAGGACTTCAATACGTTCGGCAGGCGACATGGGTTCCGCGGGTTACGCTAACCGGCGCCAGGATACGCTAACCGGTGCGGGCGACGCTCGACCGCGATGACTTTCTGGCGCGTCGGATTTCCTCGCGCTTCTTCGCTATCCAGTTCTGCCACCAGACCACGATGGGACTGGCGATGAAAATCGAGGAATAGGTACCGGTGATGACGCCGAAAGTCAGCGCCAGGGCGAATCCCCAGTTGGTCGACGTGCTTCCGGCCAGCAGGAAGACCAGGACCAGCAGGACGGTGAGCGACGTCATCATGGTCCGGTTCAGGCATTCGTTGATGCTGCGGTCCACTACGCCCGAAAACCCTTCCGTCCGGGTCCGGCCCAGGCTTTCCCTGATGCGGTCGTAGACCACGATGGTGTCGTTCGTCGAATACCCCACGACGGTCAGCAGGGCCGCCACGACCGCCATGGTGAGCTCCTCGCCCACGAGGGTGAGCATGGCCAGCACGATGAGCACGTCATGGATCAGCGCGACGATCGTCCCGATCCCGAACCGGAACCCGTTGACCTGCCGGAACCGGATGGTGATGTAGAGGACGATGCCGATGATAGAGGCCCCCACGGCGCCCATGGCGTCGACCGTGAGCTCTTTGCCGATCTTCGGGCTGACGTTGTATTCCTGCCGCAGCCAGTCGTCTTCACTGCCGCTGAGGTTCTCGGGGAACTGTTCCCGGAGCGTCGTCTTGACTGAGGATGCGATCTGCTGCTCGTTCCAGTCGCTGTCGGCCGCCCGGATCAGGATGTTGCCCTCCTCGCCGATCACCTTGATCTCGCTCTGGCTCAGGTCGACGGCCTGGTTTTCGATGTTGGCGTCACCCAGCGCGCCGCGAATGTCCTGTACCGGCACCGGTGGGTCGAACCGCATCTCGATCAGCGACCCGCTCTGAAAGTCCACGCCCCAGTTCACCCCGCCGCGCATGACGATGGTCCCCAGGCCGACCACGATCACGCACCAGGTGATGACGAAGGCCGCTTTGCCGAACCGCATGAATCCGAAGAACAGGCGCCCGAAGGGGTCGGTCCGGCCGATGCTGACCTGGACGAGCTGCCACCGGTCGATAAGCGCGTCGAAGAGGGACCGCGTGATGAAGATGGCCGTGAACATGCTGATCAGGATGCCGAACCCCAGCGTCACGGCGAATCCCTTGATGGGACCGGTCCCGAACTCGTACAGGGCGAAAGCGGTGATCAGGGTGGTGATATTGGCGTCCACGATGGTGCGGAGCGCGTTCCCGTAGCCGCTGTCCACGGACTGCCGGATCGTCTTCCCTCCGGCCCTGAGCTCTTCCTTGATCCGTTCGAAGATGAGGATGTTGGCGTCCACCGACATGCCCATGGTCAGGATGATCCCCGCGATGCCCGGCAGCGTCAGCGTCGCCTGGAAGGCGCCGAGGACGGCCAGCAGGAAGAGCAGGTTCAGGATCAGGGCGAAATTGGCGATAAAGCCGGCCGTCCGGTAATACACCGCCATGAAGATCATGACGGCGATGAGGCCCAGGATCGATGCCCACTTGCCGGAGTTGATGGCGTCCTCGCCCAGGGACGGCCCCACGACGTACTTGCTGATGATTTCCATGGGCGCGGGCAGGGCGCCTGCGCGCAATACGATGGATAGGTCCCTGGCCTCCTCCAGCGAGTTGATGCCGGTGATCTCACCCCGGCCGTTGGGTATGCGTCCCTGGATGACCGGCGCGGAGAACACCCGGCCGTCCAGCACGATCGCCAGGCGCCGGCCGATGTTGTTCCCCGTAACGCGGGAGAAAGTCCTGGCGCCGTCGTCCGTGGTCGTGAAGCCCACCGACGCCACCCCCATGCTGCCGATATCGGAGCCCGAACCGGTCTGCGGGAAGGCGTCCGCCAGTACGGCGCCGGTCAGTTCCGGCTGGGCGTTCATGTAGTAGTAGGATCGGACGCGCTGCCCGCTGGCCGTCGTCCGCACCACGCCGGCCCGGATCTCCGCGCCGGCCGGAATGAAGCTCTGCACCTGGGGCTGGGCCAGGATTTCGTCTACGCGGGCGGTATTGCTCGCCGGTACGATGATCTCGTTGTCGGAGAGGTCGATCAACGACAGAAAGGGGTTGCGTTCCGCCGTGACGGCCGCTTCGGGAATCAGGCCGCTCGTATCCGCAGGGACGCTCGTGGTGTCGCGGGCCGCCAGCAGGGCGTCGATGCGCTCAACGACCGAACGAAGCTCGCTGCCTTCGCGCAGCAGCCTGAACTCCAGCTGGGCGGTCTGGTTGATCAGCGTCATAGCCCGGTCGATGTCTCTGAGCCCCGGCAGCTCGACGATGATGCGGTCTTCGCCTTCCTGCTGGATGATCGGTTCGGTGACGCCGAATTCGTTGACGCGGTTCGAGATGACCTGCATCGCCCGTTCCACGACGTCTATGGCTTCCTCCTCCGGCAGGTTGGACTTGTCCACCTCGAGCTTGATGTGCACGCCGCCCTGCAGGTCGAGACCCTGGCGGATGGACTGGTCCTGAAGCAGGTCGCGTTCGGCCTTGGTCAGGTTCAGATTCTTGAGCTGCGCCCGGTCCGCTTCGGTCAGCAGCGGATCCGAATCGATCGCTTCGATCTGTTCCGGGGTAAGGGCGGTCTGAACGGGGGAATATTGCCAGTAGTCAGATGTTCTTACGGAAGGATAGACGTACCAAAGCGCGGTGAAGATTACAACGAGAATAAGAACGATACGTACCTGTTTCCACTGCATGCAACCCGGCTCCTAAGCAGACGAAGGCGGGTTGCCTGACTGCCTGCCACCCGCCTTCGTTCCTGCGTTGCGTATATGATGGTTCAAATTGTTCGATGGGAATCTGGTCGTTAGTCTCTCAGGGCGAAAAGCACGTTCTGGCCGGCGAAGTTATCCGGCACGAGCAGTTCGATGGATACCCGGTCGCCCGAGGGGTGGAATGCGACGACATAGTCCTGGCCATCCCTGAAGGTGCGTGGGAATACGTCCACCTTCTTGATACTGTCCAGCGACGGGAAGGCCGAGCGTTCGATCGTGAGTACCGTGCCTTCACGAAGGTCCTGGGACTGGGAAAAATCCACGCCGGAGAGCGATTCCACGCGGGGGCCGCCGAAGAAAGGATCCTTGATGACCATCGAGTCTTTCCAGTGGTCCATGGTGTTCACCGCGAAGAAAATGGAGTTCAGCTTCATCTCGGCCGCCAGCTTCGCCTGTTCCTCCATGTCCCGTTGTGCCAGCGCTTCGTCGCGGGCGTCGGTCAGCATCGCGACCTGTCCATTGAGGCGCTCTTCCTCGCTGCGCAGGAAAACGATCCGCTCTTCGAGCATGTCCTTGACCTGGCCCAGCGAATCGGCGATGAAAGCCGCCCGGGCCTGGGCCGCGTCGCGCTCGTCGGTCAGCGTCTCGATGGTGCGGTTGATGCGCGCCCTGGCGATACGTTGCGCGCGACCCGGCGACATGTCCGAGGTGCCCTGCGTCACGTAGGTGCCGAGGATGCCGTCCGTGTAGAGCATCCAGATCTGGTTGCCGACGTTCAGGTCCTCCACCAGCGCGGTCTGCTCAACCACGTCGCGGGCTTCGGCGGTCGATAGGCCGTGATTCTCCATGAGGTACTGCAGAGCGACCTGGATGTGGGAGTCGCCGCGCTCAACCGTATAGGGCGCCGGCAAATCGTCTCGAAGATCCTGCATCTGCTGCTGCAGGTCCGCGACTTCGCCACGGGTATCGATGATTTCCTGCACGAGACCGCGGTACGAAACGTCCTCCTCGCCGGCCAGCATTTCGTTCAATACGGCTTCGTGGTCAGGATTCAGCGCCATATTGGTCAACGATTCCGCATCGACCTGCCGTTCGGGATTCGATTCGTTGAATGTCGCTATCGTCGTCTGGATCTCTTCCTGCTTGGCGCGGATTTCCTGCTCTGTCTCGTTCAACCGATCCACGAGTTCCTCGAAGGTCGCAGGTTCGGTTGCGCATCCCATGACAAAGGCCATGGTCAGCAGTACGAATATACCTCGCATTGGATTCCTCCGTTTAAGAGTTTCACCGATGAATCACCTTGATTCACGGCATATATAGATTTCAGATCATCCACAATTATAACCCCAAAACCAAAATTTGTCAAGTACACTCGGTCGTTGCATCGAACTTAATCGTGCCGTCATTACGCAGCATGTTAGCGGCGAAACCCGCCCTGAACGGGAGGCGCGACCGGAATTACGGATCGTTTTTGCGGTCAGCCCGGATACCGTCGTTTCATTTCCGCGACCGACGCGCGCACCAGGGTTTCCAGCACATCCATGTCCACGTCGGCCAGCTTGTTGATGTACAGGCAGGACTTGCCGGTCTTGTACTTGCCCAGACGGGAAAGCAACTCGTCAGACGCTTCGAACCCGGTCATGATGTAAATCGACAGGTTCTGTTTGCGCGGCGAGAACCCTACGACGGGCCAGTCGGCTTCCTGTCCGCTCGCGTACCGGTAGTGGTAGCTTCCGTACCCCACGATCGACGGTCCCCACATCACGGGTTCTTCGCCCGTTACCCGTTGCATGAGTTCCAGTAGTGTACGCGCGTCTTCGCGCCTGCGCGGATGGTCCACCGCGTCTATGAATGCTACAACGCTCGCGTCAGTGGGTCGGGTCTTGAGTTCGGACATGGTATCTGGCTCCGTGGATTATACGGTCGGTGGACGACTCCACCTGAGCCCCTCGAAACGACTGTAATCCCTGTCGAGCGTGATCCATTCGCTGCCGGACTCGATTGCGAGGGCGGCCGGGTAGGCGTCGGGGACCAGGTTACCCCGGGTCTGAGCGCCCAGGCACAGCCGTTCGAAGATCTCCCAGTGCCTTGGACCGGGTTGCAGCGGGACACAGTGGGACTGACTCCGGATCACGCGCGTAAAATTCAATGCGTCGGATACGGAACTCGGCAGTTTGAAGACGCGGGGATGGGTGACGATTCGCAGGAAGCCGCTCATAACAAGATCGGACAGCGCATAGGCCTCGTCTCCTTCGAGCACGTCTACGATCCACCTCCGGCAGGAAACGTGTTCCGATGCGTCCTCGCGGTACGCCGCAACGAGCACATTCACGTCAGGAAGGACCATGATCGTCTTCCATGAGATCGAGCAGAGCGGCCGAGTCGTTAAGGTCCACGCCGGGCATGACCCCGGTACCTTTGAACACCGGCAGATCAATGGCTGACCGTTCCCTGTTGCGACGCCGCGACAGCGCGTCAAGGAGCGTGTCGTGGATGACGGCGGTCAGCGTCCTGCCGGTACGTGCCGCAATGCCCTTCAGTTCTGCAAACAGGCTGTCGTCGATATGAATCGTGGTACGCATACATAAAAACATATCTAATTATCATATTTATGTCAATCTAAATCTGCGATCCACTATATACCGTTTCCCGGACGGTTGCTGGCATGGTATTGTGCTGCTTAAAACATCAAGTTTCAAGTATCCACGGACCTCGTCTGCCATCGAGTATCCGGTAGATTGGGTCATGTCCTTCAATTGAATAGTCAAAAGCAGAGAGCATAACCTCGTAAAACGAAATGCATACCATTAAAGCTGATCCGCTCAATCCATCGATTCGTCGTTGTTCAGATGCATGTCACGACAGGAAAGACCCCGCTGCCAGGACGGCCTGATGTAGTCACATTACGGCTTGACAGTACCCCGCATTCCCCTACATTCCCCTGTACCCCACATAAAGCGGTCTCTGGCGCAAAAAGCGGCCTCTGGCGCTTTGTGTCGTGGCAGTAACCTCGATGCTTAACGTACGCATTCCGGAACCGAAGCGACCAACCAACGTCCATTGGTAAAGGTCGTCGCGTCTCTCCAGCGTGCCAGCGTTTCCGATAGCGGAATCCCCGCCCATGTCCCAGATCACCTCGAAACAGGATGCGGAACGACCACCGGATGAGGCGGCGCAGGAGGTCAATTCGGCATCCTGGAAGGCGGAGGTTACAGCAGCTGCGCCAAAGACGGAAATCGATTCGCGTCCGCTGACCTACCTGTTCACCGGAGGCGGGACGGGCGGCCACGTCTATCCCGGGTTGGCCATCGCCGACGAAGTACGGGCACGGAACCCCGATGCCCGCATCGTGTACGTCGGCGCGCGGGGCAGAATGGAAGCCTCCCTCGTACCGAAGCGGGGCTATCCGATCCACCTTGTCCACGCCCGCGGCCTGCCGTCGGGCAGGCGGCCGCTCGCGCTTCTGCGCTTCGCGATCAGCACCGGATTCGGCGTCCTCCAGAGCCTGTTCCACCTGTCGAGACACCGGCCCCGAATGATCGTTGCCACGGGCGGCTACGCCAGCAGTCCGGTCCTCCTGGCCCACTGGATCCTGAAATCGCTCCGTCTCTCGGGCGCTCGTCGGTGTTTCGTCCACGAGCAGAACGTCGTGCCCGGCAAGGTCAACCGGCTCGCCGGCCGCATCGCGGACCGCATAGGGGTTTCCTTCGAAGCGTCGCTGCGTTATTTCCCTCCGGAAAAGACGACGTGGGCGGGCTACCCGGTGCGGCGGGAGATCGGCGCCGTTTCCCGGGACGCCGCGCGGGCCTCGCAAGGTCTGCCGGACGACGCCAGGGTCGTATTCGCCTTCGGCGCTTCTTCGGGTGCCCGGTCCATCAACCGGGCCGTGATCGATGCGCTGCCCAGGCTGCTTGCCCGGCCGGACATCCACGTCATCCACGTCATCGGCCAGACACGAAGCCCGGATTACGACGCCGAAGCGGACTCCCGGAACCGCCTGGAACGGATCGGCCTCGCCGGTGAACTCCTGTCGAGATACCACCAGTCAGACTACTCGCACGATATCGAAAAGCTTTACGCTGCCAGCGACCTGGTCATCGGCAGGGCCAGCGCCGGCGTCGTCACCGAGATCGGCATCTGCGGGATCCCCTCCATCCTGGTGCCGCTGCCCTACGCACCCGGCGACCACCAGGCCGTGAACGCCAGGACACTCGAATCGAGGGGCGCGGCCCGCGTCGTATACGAATCGATTACGGTGGAGGACGGCCAGACCATCGGCGCAGTAGACGGGGAGCGTCTGGGCCGCCTGGTCCTTGAAATCCTGGACGACCCGGCCGAGCACGCCACCATGAGCGGCCGGGCCCGAGAGACCTTCGACCGGGGCGGGCTGGACCGGATCGTCGACCAGTTGGACCAGATGCTCGCGGCCAGCCTGGTCCACCTTGACCGCCCGGACCGCCCGGACCGCTCGGACAGCCCGGACAGCCCGGGCAGCCCGGCTAACCCGGATCACCCGGACCGGCCATCGGACCACGCTCGTTCCAACGGAAGAACCGACGACCTCGGCGCCGCCGGAGATACCGAAACAGGTGGGACGGCCGACCCGGGCGCGACCGAACCGGCCGAACCGGTCGGGACGGCCGAACCCAACGACCTCGGCGCCGCCGGAGATACCAAATCGGACGACCCAGGCGTCCAGGGCGGCCAAGACGGTCCGCCGGCATCCGCCCTTTCCCCCTTTGCGCTGGTCCGGCGTTTCGCGAAAGGACGCGACGAGGCGTTCATCGATTCCGTGGGCGAGGACTACCTGAAGTACCAGGTCGACGGATTCCTCAAGGACGAGCGGTGGCCCATCCGGAACGAGGGCGTAAAGCTGGCCGGCCTGCTCGGATACCGCGACCGCCTGCCCTTCCTCCTCGCGCTGCTGCGCGACCGGACGCCGGCGCCCTTCTTCCAGCGCCTGCTCGGCGGCGATTACCGGCAGGTCGGCTTCATCCGCCGCAACGCCGTAACGGCGATCGCCCGGCTTGGCGTGTACGATGCACCGGTGCGCGCCGTGCTGCTGGACCTGCTGGCGGACCCCTATTACGAAGTGCGGTCGGCCGCGGCCCGGGCCTTCGCCGATCTCGCCCACGGTGCGGAAACGGTGGACGCTGATGGAGAAAGGGACGCGGAGGCGCTGAACGGACTACGCGGCCTTTTGCGGGAATCGTCCTTCGAGATCCGGTCCGCCGCCATACGCGCCCTGGGCAGGATGGGCGACGGCGCCGTCGCGGAATGGCTCAGGCCGTTCTACCAGGATCCCAACGGGAAGGTGCGCCAGGCCGTCATTGATGCCCTGGCCGACCTGGTCGGGCGGAAGATGATCGTCGATCTGGACGGACTGCGCGAAGAGCTCGACGATATCCTGGTCACGTCGAACCACTTCGAACCGGACTTTCCGATCAAGCGGACGATGAACCGGCTGATCGGCATGATACACAATCAGCAGGAAACCCGATAAGCGCCCCATGATCTATCACCTCGTCACCTATCTCTTCGATACCGTCGATGCGCTCTCGTTTCTGCGCCTCTTCCAGTACCTGAGCTTCCGCGCGATCTGCGCGGCGCTGACGGGGTTCGGGATCACGCTGCTCTTCGGCCAGCGCATCATCAGGTTGCTGTACGTGAACCACGTGCGGGACAATCCCCGGGCGCACGGCGCGATATCCTCCGCCTCGAAGGCCGGCACGCCGCTCATGGGCGGCCTGCTGATTGTCGCGGCCATCTTCGCCAGCGTGCTGCTCTGGAGCGACCTTTTCAACCGCTTCACCCTGGTTTTCCTCTGCGCCCTGATCTGGTTCTCCCTGTTCGGGTTCATCGACGACTACCGGAAGATCAGGCACCGTGACAGCGACCGCGGACTGTCCCAGGCGACCAAGCTCTTCTTCCAGGCGGTCTTCGGTCTCGGATTCGGGCTGGTTTTCCTGCTGCCCGGCCTGTCGCCCGTGTCAGCCGAAATCGCCTCCGAACTCTATCTCCCATTCGTCAAGGACCCCGTCCTCGACCTGGGCTGGTGGTACCTGCCCTTCATCGCCTTCGTCATCGTGGCCATCGCCAACGCGGTGAATTTCGCCGACGGCCTGGACGGACTGTCCATCGTGCCGGTCTCGTTCACGGTGGTCGTGTACGGGGTGTTCGCCTACGTCATCGGAAACGCCATCTACTCGGGCTACCTGCAGTTCACCTTCCTGCCGGGCAGCGGCGAGCTGACGGTGATCTGCGCCGGAGTCTTCGGCGCCTGCATGGGGTTTCTCTGGTACAACGCCTATCCCGCCCAGGTCTTCATGGGCGACGTGGGCGCCCTGCCGCTGGGCGGTATCGTCGGCACGCTCGCCGTACTGCTCAAGCAGGAGTTCCTCTTCGTCATCACCGGCGGCATCTTCGTGGCCATGGCCTTCTCGGTCCTGGTCCAGGAGAAGATCGGGATCAAGTGGCTCGGCCGGCGCATCTTCTACATGGCGCCGCTCCACCACGCCTTCCAGTACCGGGGCCTGGCCGAGACCAAGGTCGTGATCCGGTTCTGGATCATCGCGGGCATCCTGGCGATCATCGGCCTGTCGACCCTGAAGATCAGATAGGCGCGGTGGTCGCGCGCGATGAATGGCGCAGGGGGCAGGCGCAATGACCGTGCGCGACAGACGGGCAGTGGACGCATCGGAAAGGCAGTGACCTTAAGTGATCGGCATACAGTACACCAAATGGATACCGCGGGTCGATGACGCCGAGGACCGCCTCGAACAGCTCCTGGGCCTGCTGAGCCAGATCCTCATCCACACGAGCGGCGACGTGGAGGAAGCCCTGAAGTGGATGCGCTATATCGACCAGCGGCAGGGCATCTTCGACGATGAGATGTCTTACGAGGCCTTCGTCAAGGAGCTCGAGAAGCGGGGCTACGTGAAGCAGGACAAAGACGCTTTCTCCCTCACCGAAAAAGGCGGTCGGCGCATCCGGGAGGACTCGCTCCGGTTCGTCTACAGCAGCCTGAAGAAGGGGCTGGGCGGCGGCCACGAGACGCCCTTCGAAGGGGAGGGCGTGGAGCGGCTGAGCGAGACGCGGCCCTACCGGTACGGAGACCAGGCGTCGAACGTCGATTTCACCTCTACCATCGGCAACGCGATCCGCCGGTCCGGATTCGACCTGGACCTGCACGAGGACGACTTCGAAGTCTACGAGGTCGAGCACACCACGTCCTGCGCCACGGTCATGCTCCTGGACATCAGCCACAGCATGATCCTGTACGGCGAAGACCGCATATCCCCGGCCAAGCGCGTGGCCATGGCCCTGGCGGAACTCATCATCCGCAAGTACCCGAAGGACGAACTCCACCTGGTCCTGTTCGGCGACGACGCGAAGCAGGTGAAGATCGAGGACCTGCCCTTCGTTTCGGTCGGCCCCTACCACACGAATACCAAGGCCGGCCTGCTCATGGCCCGGAACATCCTGCGGCGGACCCGCAACGTCAACAAGCAGATCTTCATGATCACCGATGGCAAGCCCTCGGCCATCTACGACCGGAACGGCCGCCTCTACCTGAATTCCTTCGGGCTGGACCCCCGGATCGTGAACCGGACCCTCGACGAGGCCATGACCTGCCGCCGCGAGAAGATCACCATCAGCACCTTCATGGTCACCCAGGACCCCTACCTGGTCGGTTTCGTCGAGAAACTCACGGAGATGAACCACGGCCGGGCCTACTACTCCTCCCTCGACAGCCTGGGTGAATACATCCTCGTGGACTACGTGAAGAACCGTCGCCGCCGGGTGAACTGAGCCAAAGAGCTGCCACTTCTTTGACCAACTAAGTTTGTTCAGATAGCGCCCGGTGTAAGTTGTACACCGTCTGTCAATTGACGTATTCTCCACAAAAAGTAACCCGGTGCTAAAACCAGCCACCGGGTTATGAAACCGTCCGAGCAGGCGGAGCAATCCTACCCATACGTCGTTAAATCCAGAATGAAGAACCTTGCAACTACGTTGCCTGGTCCGATGGCGGAAGCCGCATGTAATGTAACCGCAGATCGTCCAGACCCTGCAGCATCGCGTCGGCGATCGCAAGCAGACTCGCGTTACCACTAATGGCCGCCTTGACCATTTCGAGCGAAATAATCAGCGTTAGCAGGTCTTCGGTCACCAGGTAACCCATCGTCAAGGGTGGATCATCCTCGATGGCCAGTGTGATTATGTTAACGTTGCTGTCGGCTGCGTCTTCGGTTGTGCTCCACGTTCCGGTCCGACCCTCTATGTTCGAGTAACGGCCGTCTTCGTGCAGTTCGAACCGCGCCGTTACCAATTCGTTCTGGATCCCCGCGACCACCTGTGCGGCTGTTTCAGGTCCCAGCAGGCTTTGCAGGTTGGCTACAATCACGTCGACGAAGTTGTTGCTGTCATACTGCCAACGGCCATCAAGGGTAGGTGTTGCGTCCACCGGATCACTTTCGTCTTCCCCTGGGCCGGGCGGTCCCGTCGGTCCCTGAGGTCCTGGTTCACCCTGCGGCCCTGCCGGGCCTTCGGATCCAGCCGGGCCTTCGGGCCCCGTAGGGCCTGCTACGCCCTGCGGGCCAGTGGAACCTGCCGGTCCCGCCGGTCCTGCCGGCCCAGTGGGTCCTGGCGGTCCCACCGGCCCCTCGCAGCCGGCGAAAGCAACGAATAGGGGCAGAATCAAATAGTAACACCATCTGGATAGTGCGTGTCTCATGGTAAAGCCTCCTGCACCCAGGGCGCGGACTGCAATGACACATCATCTGGGTGGCTGTCGAAATCGTTGAATACAGAAAAGCCCCGTAGATGCAACGGGGCTTTCCTTTTTTGCGGGACCGATCGCCCTTTTCAGTGGTCAGTGGCTCCTACTCAGGGCGAACGGGAAGGTGTTCTAAGGTGACTTGATACTAATGCCAGGACGAGTGTGTCCGGGGTGTTGTCATGTCACACTGTCCTGTCAGGATAATGCCGGGAGCCACCCTTGAACTTGGTGAGTGGCCACAACCTTGGCAGGCATGACCACTCACCCTTCACAGGACTCTACCAGCACCCTGGCTACGGGCCCGGATTATCCCGAATTCCTTGTTACTACTCCTCCACGACAACAGTGGTAATGTTCAACTCCACCGGCTCCAACACGCCGATCGCACTAACTGTCACGGTGTGCGTGACTGTTCCATCTAAAGCGTCGGAATCGTTGGTGATGCTCGTGGTGGGAACTGCTACGGTTATGGTAGCTATACCATTACTATCCGTAGATGCTTCCGAACCATCTGAGCCGCCACCGGACACAGCAACACCTGCAGGCTCATGATCGGAGCTATCGGGACTTGTGAGTGTTGCAGTTATCGTCTGTCCACTAAGCCGTGTGCCGTCACCTGCTCTTAACACAACTTGGAACACTATACCTGCAGCAGGACCCCAAGACTGCTCCCCGGCAGCCCGCGAGTACTTAAATTCTGTCGATGCCGGGCCTTGGCGCGTCAAGGTACGATCGTTTTCTGCGCCAGTCTCCTTGCCGATGACGTTAATGTCGATCGTTTTCTTTACGCCCTCGTATGACACGGTGATGGTAGCACCGCCACGCGATTCGGTCGTTACTGTGGCCATGGCCTTGTAAGGGTTGGTCCCCTTATTCGCTTCCACTTTGACAGAGGAATCGTCAGAATTCCAACCGAAATCACTTCCAGCCCGCATCGCCACATCCGCAGAAGCTACTAACATAATCGTATCTTTCGGGGCATACGAATTAGCAACTTCAAACTCGTCATCACCTTCCATCAAAGTGATCGTCTTCGCTACCTTGGTCACTGTGATGTTGATGTCAGCCGCTACTGCGTGACCAACCGCGGTAACTCTGAGCGTGGTCTTTCCCTCTTCCGCGGCCTCGACATCGGCTGACATGGTGTCATCACTGGGATCGAGATTGACAGTATCTCTATCGTCTCCCTCTTCCCATTCAAACATGACATCTTCAACCACGGTGCCGTTTTGAGCGCGAGCAACCACGTGAACTGTTTTTTCCTCCTCCAACCGGAGGATTGCCATCTTCCCATCATCATCGATTCCATACGACTTATAGTCTTCATCATCTGGATCGTCAGCGCCTGCCTTAACTGCAGCAATTGCTAAATGATGCACTGCTGCCCCTGGATCCGGAGCGTCAGTACCTGGCGGGCCTGCCGGACCCATCGGGCCAGCCGGGCCAGCCGGACCTTGCTCACCGTCAGCGCCATCAGCGCCTGCCGGACCTGCCGGACCCTGAGCGCCATCAGCGCCTGCCGGACCTGCCGGACCCTGAGCGCCATCAGCGCCTGCCGGACCTGCCGGACCCTGAGCGCCATCAGCGCCTGCCGGACCTGCCGGACCCTGAGCGCCATCAGCGCCTGCCGGACCTGCCGGACCCTGAGCGCCATCATGGCCATCATGGCCTGCCGGACCTGCCGGACCTGCCGGACCCGATGGGCCGCTCGGACCCGCCGGACCTGTCTTACCTTCGCATCCCATCAGGGACAAACCGAAGGCCAATACAGCAATTATGAGGTAATGCATTGTGTTCTCCCGATTTTTGAAACACTGCAAAAAGGAATGACGAAGATATGAAACTGACCTATATCGCCTCCTTTCCCGCGAATGGATCGGTTGACTAAATTGCCAGACTCAAGACTGCGAATTACTGACTTCAAGACTGTTCAGATTACAGGCCGATATTGGGTTCTTTCGTCTTAAATATGAATAGACCGAGCATTAGCAAGTGGCTGGCTGACTACTCGCTTGAAGCCGATGAAATAGGACGCTACGCGGAATTTCGTGCTGTGATATGAACCAGGGAGGAGTACGTCAGGTGAGGGTAAAACGAGGCGAATAAAAAAGCTCCCCGGTTCATCGGGCGTGTGCATCACCCATAATGAACGCAGGGAGCCTTATTGAGCTCGGTTCAGGCGGGTTGAACAGCGGAACCAACCCATCGTCACCGGAATAAAGTACGATTTCTGATGATTTGACCTTCGAATCAATGGCCGTTATTCTAATTTACGGCCTAAAATGGAATAACGGCTTTCTTTATTCTTTAAATTGAAATAGCGGAATAACCTCTGTCACCATGACCCCCTCATCGTTCGTAAAATACCTCCAGCAACTCGAATTCGACCATGTATTCAACCCGTACACGGATCGCTGCCCCGTTCACGACCGCGCGGACGCCCCCGAACGGCGGTCCGCGAACCTGCTGTCCGTGCTTGAATCCGCGGCCGGCCAGTCCGTGGACGCCCTGTGGATCGGCCGCGACTACAGTTACCGCGGCGGCCGGCGCACAGGCCTGGCTTTCACCGATGACGAGCATCTGGACGAACACGCCCTCAGGTGGGGGCTGACGTTGCGGCGTCCGACGCGGGGCGCCGTGGTCTGGGAACGCTCCGCCTGTGTCGTGTGGAACATTTTGTCCCGCATCGGGGCGCCGGTCTTCCTCTGGAACGTCTTTCCCTTCCATCCCCACCAGCCGGACATTCCCTTCAGCAATCGATCGCATATCGCCGTGGAACGCCGCTCCGGTCAGTTCCTGCTCGAGCAACTGGTCCGGCTTCTGGAACCGTCGGCCATCATCGCCATTGGAAACGACGCGGAAAAGGCGGCGCGGAGGTTTGCTGGACCGGCAGAAGTCGTGAAAGTGCGCCATCCCAGTTACGGGGGGCAGACCGAGTTTCTGGCCGGCATGGAAGCGTACTACGGTCTCAGGTGATTGCGTTTTATCTATCTTGACGAAACAGTTTAATCCTTGTAGAATATCTCGACATTCGATAAGACCATTCCACATCGCCGTTCATCATCTTTTCACCCGCCATCATAGGTGTCAGCCGGGAGATTACACCATGAGTGCATTCTACGAATTCTTAGTTACACGCCGGCCTCGCGGTATGCCGGCACTGAAACTGCTGGCCGTACTGGCCGCCGTGGTTTGCGGCGCCGGGACCGCATACGCACTGGCCGAGCACGAAAGCGTTGCCGTCGAAGCGCCGGACCAATTCGTGTTCAACACCATATCGTTCATGCTCTGGGGCGCCCTGGTGATGTGGATGTGCGCGGGATTCACCATGCTGGAATCGGGTTCCGTGCGGACCAAGAACGCCTCCATGATCTGCCTGAAGAACATCGGTCTCTATTCCATCGCCGGGATCGCCTACTACTTGATCGGCTACAATCTCATGTACGTCGACGTGGGGAGCTACATTGGATCCTTCTCGATCGGCTACGGTCCGACGACGGACGAGATCGCCCTGATCAACGGAACGGAGAGCGCCGCCGCCGAAGTGATCGCGCTGGGCTATTCCACCATGTCGGACTGGTTCTTCCAGATGGTTTTCGTTGCCACGGCCGCGTCCATCGTCTCTGGCGCGCTGGCGGAAAGAGTCAAGATCTGGTCGTTCTTTATCTTCGTCCTCGTACTCACCGGAGTCATTTACCCCATCGTCGGCGCATGGACCTGGGGCGAGGGATGGCTTAGCCAGCTGGGATTCAAAGACTTCGCGGGCTCCACCATCGTTCACAGCACGGGCGGCTGGGCGGCCCTGGCCGGCCTGATCGTCGTCGGCCCCAGGCTCGGCAAGTACCGCAAGGACGGTTCGGTCAAGCCCACCCCGCCTTCCAACGTGCTGGTGGTGACCCTGGGCGTCTTCATCCTCTGGCTCGGGTGGTTCGGGTTCAACGGCGGTTCGCAGCTGGCCCTGGGCAGCCCCCTGGACGCCGTGGCCATGAGCCACGTGCTGGTCAATACCAACCTGGCCGCCGCGGCCGGCGCGCTCATGGCGCTCTTCTGCGCGCGGCCCGTCTTCGGCCGCACCGATCTGTTCGCCTGCCTGAACGGCGCCATCGCGGGCCTGGTCTCCATCACCGCGGGTCCCGACATGGTCGAGCACTACTGGGCCATTATCATCGGGGCGATCGGCGGCGTCATCTGCACGGTCGGCATGAAACTGCTGGAATCGGTGAAGATCGACGACGTAGTCGGCGCCGTACCGGCCCACCTCTTCGCGGGCATCTGGGGTACGCTGGCGGTGTGCATCGTGAGCGGCGGCAACGTCGGTGTTCAACTGATCGGCATCCTCGCGATCGGCGCCTTCGTCTTCCTGGTCTCCTGGGTGATCTGGAAGCTGATCGACGTGGTCATGACCGTCCGGGTGACGAGTCAGGTCGAACGGCTCGGGCAGGACGTGGCGGAACTCGGCATCGAGGCTTATCCCGAGTTCGTGCTCATGCCCGAGGAACAGGACGACGACCAGTAATCGACGCCGCGCGGACGTTGGCGCCGGCGTTGTCTCGCGTCCCACAACGAAAAAGGCGGCAACCGCACCGGGTTGCCGCCTTTTCTGTTCTATGATCTGTAACGATTTCGGAAAGAGCTTTACGCCGCAGAGTGCCGACCCGTGCCGGCCGACCTCCCTACCCGCTCTTGCAGGCCGGGCCCGGGACCAGGTCAAGGCGCATGATTCAAGGCTGTGAGCCCGTCAGTCCGTCTCTTCCTCCTCCGTCGTCTCTTCCTTGTTTTCTTCGGCTTTCTCTTCGGCCTTCTCTTCGGCCTGGTCCTCCGCCGGACCCTCCCGGTCGATCAATTCGAGTATCGACATATCGGCGGCGTCGCCCTGCCGGTGCCCGACGCGTACGATGCGCGTGTAGCCACCGGGCCGGTCGGCGTAGCGGTCGGCCAGCGGACCGAACAGCTTCGCGACCACGGATTCGTTGCGGATGACCCGGAGCACCTGCCGCCGGGCGTGCAGGTCTCTGCGTTTCCCGAAGGTGATGAGC